>JBKPJP010000138.1:0-5883 GCA_046730735.1 Acidobacteriota bacterium
GAATTTCTCCACGTGCAACTACCGCTGAAACTACGGCGTGCAGCAATTATCACTGCGGCCACCGTTATGACCTTAGTCCTCGCCTTACCGGCTTATGCGCAGTCGCATCAGGGTGGTGAAGCAAACCTCGTGCTGCCGAACCTCGATGACGTGACCTTCTTCAACGGAATCACGGGTCATAATCTGCTCTTGTTTGGCATCGTGATCTGTGTGCTTGGCCTCGGCTTCGGCCTCGCCATGTACATGAACTTACAGAAGATGCCCGTCCACCGGGCCATGCGCGAGATCTCGGAACTGATCTACGCGACCTGTAAGACTTACCTGGTCACACAAGGCAAGTTCATCCTGATTCTCGAAGCGTTCATCGCCGTCGTGATCATCCTTTACTTCGGCGTCCTCTCGGCGATGGAGCCGTTCCGCGTAGTTATCATCCTGCTGTTCAGCCTCGTTGGTATCGCCGGAAGTTACGGCGTCGCCTGGTTCGGCATTCGCGTCAACACGTTTGCGAATTCACGCACGGCGTTCGCGAGTCTCGAGGGCAGGCCCTTTCCGCTGTATGCGATTCCGTTAAAAGCCGGCATGAGCATCGGCATGATGCTGATCAGCGTCGAGTTGCTGATCATGCTCTGTATTCTGTTGTTCATTCCAGGCGATTATGCGGGACCGTGTTTCATCGGTTTTGCGATTGGCGAATCGCTGGGCGCTGCGGCGCTGCGTATCGCCGGCGGCATCTTCACGAAGATTGCAGACATCGGGTCCGACCTGATGAAGATCGTCTTCAAGATCAAGGAAGACGACGCGCGCAATCCGGGCGTGATTGCTGACTGCACGGGCGACAACGCGGGCGACTCAGTCGGACCAAGCGCCGACGGTTTCGAAACCTATGGCGTGACGGGCGTCGCCCTCATCACGTTCATTCTGCTCGGTGTTTCCAATCCGCGCGTGCAGGTGCAGTTGCTGGTTTGGATATTCGTGATGCGCGTGATGATGATTGTCGCGAGTGCGCTCTCCTACTTCATCAACGACGCGATCGCGAAAGCACGCTACAGGAATGCTGCTTCGATGAACTTCGAAGCGCCGTTGACGTCGCTTGTTTGGATCACTTCGGTCGTTTCCGTCGTGATCACGTTCGTGGTTTCTAAGCTGACGATCCCCGCACTGAGCGGCAACGAAACACTCTGGTGGAAACTGGCGATCATCATTTCGTGCGGCACTATTGCGGGCGCACTAATACCGGAGCTGGTCAAGGTATTTACCTCGACCGCATCACGCCACGTCAGCGAAGTGGTGACGTCTTCGAGAGAAGGCGGACCATCGTTGAACATCCTTTCCGGTTTGGTGGCAGGAAATTTTTCCGGCTACTGGCTCGGGATAAGCATCGTCGGCCTGATGGCGATTGCTTACTTCTTCACCAATCTCGGCGCCGGCGCAGGTCTCGGCCTGGGCGCGTTGATGGTTGATCCGGTTGCGGCGCCGGTGTTTGGTTTTGGACTCGTGGCGTTCGGGTTCCTCGGCATGGGACCAGTCACCATCGCCGTAGACTCTTACGGCCCGGTGACTGACAACGCGCAATCGGTTTACGAGTTGTCGTTGATCGAACAAGTCCCGGACGTCGAAGCCGAAGTGAAAAAAGAGTACAACGTCGACGTTAACTTCTCGCGCGCCAAGCACCTGCTGGAAGAGAACGACGGCGCCGGCAATACATTCAAAGCAACAGCCAAGCCGGTGTTGATCGGAACGGCTGTTGTTGGCGCCACGACGATGATCTTCTCGATCATCATGGCGCTCACTGAGGGTCTGCGGGTCAACACTGAGGGTCTGTCGCTGCTCCACGCACCGTTTGTGCTGGGTCTCATCACGGGCGGCGCAGTTATTTACTGGTTCACAGGCGCATCGACACAGGCCGTTACGACCGGCGCTTATCGAGCTGTTGAGTTCATCAAAGCGAACATCAGGCTCGAAGGTGTTGAAAAAGCTTCGGTGGAAGATAGTAAGAAGGTCGTGCAAATCTGCACGCAGTATGCGCAGAAGGGTATGTTCAATATCTTTCTGACAGTGTTCTTCTCGACGCTTGCGTTTGCGTTTGTGGAACCGTTCTTCTTCATTGGCTATCTGATTTCGATCGCGATCTTTGGTTTGTATCAGGCGATCTTCATGGCCAACGCCGGTGGCGCCTGGGACAACGCGAAGAAAGTTGTCGAAGTCGATCTGAAGATGAAAGGGACTCCGCTTCATGATGCGACTGTAGTCGGCGATACGGTAGGCGATCCGTTCAAAGACACTTCGTCAGTGGCGATGAATCCGGTGATCAAGTTTACGACGCTGTTCGGATTGCTGGCGGTGGAGTTGGCGGTTAGTTTGACGGCGCGCAATAATGGCGACACGACGTTGACGCATGTTCTGGCGCTCGCGTTTTTCCTCGTGTCGGTTTTCTTCGTATGGCGTTCGTTCCACGGAATGCGAATCGGCACCACAGCGCTCGAGCCAGCGACGCGAGAGGCGGAAGTCGTGAAAACCGCAGCAGGAGACTAAACACAGATGAGCACGGATGTAAGAGCGGATACTTTGATGGGAGCGGCGCTCGCGCCGCTCGACTCGACGCGTTCCGCAGGGCTGGTGATTGTTTTTAGTTTGTTCATCGCGGCGTGCGCGCAGTTTGCGATTCAGATTGGACCAGTGCCGATCACGGGTCAGACTTTCGCGGTGCTTTTAACCGGTGCTTTGCTGGGATCGCGTTTGGGTGCGGCGGCGGTGATTGCTTATTTGATTGAGGGCGCGCTTGGACTGCCGTTCTTTGCGGTCGGTGGCGCCGGCATTGTGCGTTTCTTTGGTCCAACCGGCGGCTATCTCGTTGCTTTTCCGGCGGCGGCGTTCATCACCGGCGCGTTTGCCGAACACGGCTGGGACAAGCGTTATGTAACTGCGGTGGCGGCGATGGCGATCGGGTCGGCAGTCATTTTTCTTGGCGGCTGGGCGTGGTTTTCAGTGCTCACCAACACGCCGCCCGTTGCGGCTTTCAAGCTTGCAGTGTTGCCTTTCCTGCCGGGTGACGTAATCAAGATCGCGCTCGCGGCGGCAGTGCTTCCGACGGGCTGGGCGTTGTTGAAGAAATGAATGTTCTGAAGGTCAGGTCGCACAATCGGGAAGAGCTGGTTGAGTTCACCGATCAGGTCCAGAAAAAGCTCACAGAGTCAGGCGAGCGTGAAGGCGTGGTGGTGTTGTACGTCCAACACACCACGGCCGGCCTCACGATCAACGAGAACGCCGACCCGGACGTGCCGCGCGACATGCTTCACGCTCTGCGCACGTTGATTCCGCAACACGGCATGGGCTTTCGTCACGGCGAAGAGAATTCCGACGCCCACATTAAAGCTACGTTAACTGGATCGTCCGTGACCATCCCTTTTCAAGACGGGAAATTACTGCTGGGTCGCTGGCAGGGAATTTTTCTGTGCGAGTTCGACGGCGGCCGTGAACGCCAGGTCATCATGGTGATTCAGTAAAAATCCGCCTTAATCCGCGTCATCTGTGT
The DNA here is from genome assembly GCA_046730735.1 of Acidobacteriota bacterium. Classification (GTDB taxonomy): domain Bacteria; phylum Acidobacteriota; class Blastocatellia; order Pyrinomonadales; family Pyrinomonadaceae; genus PSRF01. Next base: position 3,533 of record JBKPJP010000138.1, read on the forward strand.
CCATGTTTTTCAGCGCCTCCGCAAACCGTTCGACATCCACTTTCGTCTTTTCCAACGAACGCCGACTATCGAGGTAAGCAGTCCACGTCGGTGTTTGCGTGAGCGCCTTCGTCGTATCTTCGTCGAGCACCTGGGCCATCATCGCGACCAGGTCACTCACCACGCGCGTGTGTTCGATTAAGCGCTCGATGATTGAATACGCAAGCTGCGCCTGTTGATAATCGAGATCTTCAGCCATACCAACTGCCACGTATGAACGGCAACTCAGTTACAGTCGCGTCAACATTATCGATCAGCACAGTTGTTCCCGGTTCGATTAATTCGTACCGAACATAACCCAGACCGATGTTCCCCAGTCTTGGCGAAACAACCGCGGAGGTTATGTTCGCGCCTGCTTCAACCGGTCGATCTAACTTCAGCCCGACGAGTTTCTTCGCAGGATGGCCGCGATGTTTGATCCGGACGATGATTTCCTGGCCCACGTAACAGCCTTTCGTGTAACTCACCGCATCGTCGAGATTCAACTCAGGAACCACGTTCGATTCGTCCATATCGCGACGGAAGCGAGCAATGCCCGCTTCGACACGCAGGACCTCGAATGTCGCCTGGTCCACCGGCGTTGCGCCTGCATTCTGCAACGCTTGGCGAAACTCACCCGCGCGCGTTGAGTCGAACACGAGATCAAATCCATCTTCAGATGTGTGCGTCGCGCGAATAATCGTTACGCCTTCAAGCTCGCTCACCCCATTGCGCGGTAGATCGGCGACGCTCGTGTCACAAACTTTCGTCACTACTTCAGCCGCACGTCTGCCTTGCACCGAGAAGATCGCGCTTTCATCCGTGACATCCGCGACCTTGAAATCACCCGCCATCGTGAACCGCGAGATAGTTTTTAAAACAGCATCATGCGAAGCGCGCTCAGTGTCGATCAGAAACCCCTCTTTAACTCGAGCGATGCGTACCGCTCCGATCAATCGTCCCTGCACCGTCGGAAACACCGCCGGCATCCAGCGATTCTCCGCCAGCGACTTAACATCGTTCGTGACGAGGCCGTTAAGAAACATCGTCGCCTCCGAACCACTGACGCGAATGCGCCCGCGGTCGGAGAGCTCGATTAATCCCGCGCCACCATCGCGAACTGCTTCATAGTCAGACATAATCCGTCCCATATCCGTTTAATCCGCGGCATGCTTTTGCCACGACCTGGTAATCCTGCAACTGCTCCGCCTCGCGGCGATGCGACGCTAGCACTTGCGGGCTCGGATGATAAATCGGCACCAGCACGCGCCCGTTCCAACTATGTATTTGCGCCGCCGACTCCTTCAAGTTCAACTCATGATATTGAATGCGCTTTAGTGCTTCGAGCGCAACCGAGCCCAGCGTCACGATCACACGCGGATCGACGAGCTCAATCGTGCGTCGCAAAAACTCGGAACAGTTTTGCAACTCCCTTAGCGTTGGTTTCCGATTCGCGCCCGACTCAGAACGCGGATTACAAAGCGCAGCGCTCGTGATGAAGATCTCTTCGCGCTTCAGATCGATCGAACTTAGAAAACGATCGAGATTCGCTCCTGATTGATCACCTGAGAACGGCACGCGCGTTCGGTCGGCGCCTTTTCTTCCCGGTGCTTCGCCGACAAACATCACGCGGGCGTCGGGCGAACCGTTGAGTTCACTCAGGACCGCCGTGCGCCCACACATCGCCGGACAACGCGTACACGCAGCAGCCTCAGCGCTCAGTTCTTTGAAAAGCTTCGTCTTATTCACTTACCACCATGAGCTCGCGCGTGACAATGTTGTAGTCCCCATTGCGATAAGGCCAACCGTCTGGTCCAACCAGTTCCAGGCGAATCGTGTGCTTGCCGGGAGTCCAGCCTGTCAGCACGACTTGCTCCCATCGATCGATCCACTTCATGTCGTCGTCATCAACAATATAACGAACACGATAATCACCGCCATCGCCCTTCAACTTCGCATTCGCGAGTGAGAAGTCGATCACGACTTCCTCACCTGCGCGAAACGTCTTGCCGTTCGGAAGGTTAAATGTCAGCAACGGCTTTTTCGGATCCACTTGCTTGTTCGCTTCATCAGCTTGGGCCCGAGTCTGTTGCGATGGTCTAGTCTCAACGCGTAACATCTGTCGCGGCGGCGGCGAAACAAACGTTGTCGCTGTTGTGTGCGCGTTGTCATTGTTGGACGCACACGCGGCCGGCATAAGCGCAAACAGGACCATCAATCCCAGCCGTTTTCTGACGTTACTCATAGGACTTGCAGCATACACTATGAATAGAAAAATCTGCTTCTGCCTGATTACTGTAACTCTGCTGCTCGGTTGTGGAAGAAATACGAGC
>JBKPJP010000139.1:0-7332 GCA_046730735.1 Acidobacteriota bacterium
CGCAGGAAGTGTTTCTAAGACTGTATCGCAATCTCAACTCCACGCCGGGCGAGGAATTACTGCGGGCGTGGCTGTTGCGCGTGACACTCAACGTGGCGCGAAACACCTTGCGGGGTCAAAGCCGCTCGATGGTTCGCGACAACGAGTATCAGAAAAGTACGGCCGAAAATGGCTTTTTTGTCGACGCGCCGGAAGAGGACTACGAACGCCGCCAGGCAATCGAAGAAGCTCGCCGCGCTTTAGACAAAATAAAAGAGCCGATGAGAAGTTGCCTGTTGCTCAAACAACAGGGACTCTCATATCGCGAAATCGCCACCAGTTTGTCACTCAAGGAGACGAATATCGGTAGTCTGGTGGCGCGCGGCCGGAAAGAGTTTGCGAGGGTCTACGGTAAGTTCGGAGGCAAACGATGACACGGTGTTTGGATGAGGTAAAACTGCAATGCTATTTCGACGGTGAGCTTCCCATCGAACAGATGGAAAGCGTCACGTCGCATCTAGCTTCATGCGCGACCTGTGCGGCCGCGGCGCGCGAGCTCGAAGAGGAATCGGCGCTCGTGATGAACGCTCTGGCGGCGGAGTTTGAGGCGAGTGTGCCGACGGAACGTCTGCGCCAGCGTATCGACGAGGCGGTCCTGGGTGATCGTCTCGCAATTGCCCGGTCATCAGCGAAAACCAGTGGATTCTTCTCCGGTCTGTTCAATTTCGGCACTCAGCGAGCGCTGGGTTATGCGAGTCTGGCGGTGGTATTGGCGTTCGGAGCGATCTTTGCCGTCGTAAAAATGAAGAGCACGCCTGAGTTAAATAACAACGTTGCGAAGGTAAACACTCCGGCTCCCGTTAATCCCAAAGTTGACAATACGCCTGCGCCGATAGCTGCAAACAGTCCGCAAGCTACACAACAATCAGCGATCAAAGTGGTTACCCAGCCGGTAAGACCTGCCTCAAACTTCCGGACCGTGAAATACACGCCGAGCGCAGAACCGAAGGCCGACCCGGTGAAACTGCTTCCCGGTGAGCGTACTTATTTGCAGACGATCGCGAAGCTCGATTCCACCATTAAATCAAACAAAAAGGGCATGAGACCGGCACTCCAGGTTGAATACGAACGTAACCTCGCAGTTGTCGATCGTGCTATTGCTGCGACTCGCAGCGCGGCGAAGAGTAATCCGAATGATCCCGACGCGGCCGATTTCATGTTTGCTGCTTATCAGAGCAAAGTGGACCTCCTCAACACGATTGCTGATGCGCGTGTCGGTGGAGGACGCGGACACTGAAAGGGCCCGGTTCTAAGTTGAAAAAGAAGTTGTTCGCAGTTTGCGCAGTAGCCGGCCTCATCGTCTCTCTGGCAGGTTCCACACTCGCTCACGACGAAAAATCAGCACAGCCAGGTGAAAAAATCGAGCGTTCGCTTACAGTTGACGCTCAAGCCACCATCACTCTGTGTGTGGCTTCCGGCACACTCAACGTTCGTGGCTGGGAGAAGAACGAGGTTCGCGTGCGTTCGGCTGACGCCGCGCAGATCGAGTTGCGTCGCATCGACAAACCCAAAGACCCTGCAAAACCGGCGACTCGCGTCGACGTGATGGTGTTGGACAAGACCAGGATTATGCGGCCGCGACTCGATTGCCAGGCGCTGGCGAGTATCGAGATGGAAGTGCCGTCAGGTGCGACTGTTCAAGTGCAAACGCGTGACGGTGACATCATGATTGCGGGCGTCGCCGGAGCGTATGCGGGTTCACAAAACGGCGACATCCTGATCGAACGCGCTAGCAAACTTGTTGAAGCGGGAAGTGTTGGCGGCAGTATTTCGCTGCGCGATTCGAGCGGGCGTGTGTTTTTGAACTCCGCCGGCGGTGGCGTGGAAGCGATCAATGTTCGACCGGCGACATCTGACGACACGTTTGAAGTAGGCACAGTCAGCGGCGATATACAGTTGGATCGCGTCAGTCATCCCAAAGTGATGGCGAAGACGGTCAACGGGACGTTGATCATGTCCGGGCCTCTGGCGAAGCAGGGTTATTACGGGTTTAGCAATGTGACCGGGAATACAGTTCTGGCGATGCCTCACGATGCGTCGTTTCATCTGAAAGCGACAGTGTCGGAGAGGCACGACATCGTCTCGGATTTTACTCTGAAATACACGAATGAACCGGCGACACCGACGCCCGCCGCGACGCCTAGGCCGCCGGCGGCAAAAGCGCAGCCGCAGCCGCGGACTGCGCCCGTCGTGGTGAAGCCCCACGTTGAAGTTCCCTACGTGTTACGCCGGGTCACAGCCATCTGTGGCACCGGAGACGCTACGATCTCCGTCGCCTCCTTCGGCGGCACCGTCCGTCTCAAAAAGCTCTAGAATTATAAGGACAGTATAGCTAGAACAAGTCAGGAAGAGGGGCTTGCCCCCGCTGTTACGCATTCCTCTGCAAGCGGGGGCAAGCCCCTCTTCCTCACTTGTTCTAGCTCAGATTTTTATCGATTTTAGGCCAAACTTTATTGTCACAAGCTTTCCAGGGTTGGTGTTCTTCTTACAGAGCAACGCAGAAGAGCCGAGGGTGGTTGGAACTGGTTTTTTAGGAACTGGCTGCTCTCGGCTCTAAAAGTTTGAGGTCATCCGTAATGAACAGCAAGGGAAACAAGGTAATTTTAATTCTCGTCGTGGGCCTCGCCTCGTTTACGAGCGCGATGCGGGAGTTGAACCAGCTCCGGCAATTTGGCATGGAGGCGAACCAGTTCATCGCTCAATGGTCCGAGCGGCTCATGCCCGCTGAAATTCCGGCGCCGGTTGTAGTAGCAAAGGTGCAGACCTGCGAAAGCAAGCAGTCAGAGCCTTCCGTCGAACTTCCCTGGCTCGACAATAGTGTTGCTCAACAAGAGGAGATTGCCGATATCGAAGAGCCTGCGGCGGCGCCAGTCGTAAAGCGAAGTAAGGCTGTCAAAGTGAAGAAAGCGCGCCGGGCCGATGTTGATCCAAAAGAATTCGAAGTCAGGATTTTGAATGATCAGCCTGGCGAACAGGACGTGCCCGCAGTTTTCGAGTTTCGGCAGCCGTCGTCGTCATTCAAGTTCAGGACCCGCAAACATTCATTCAGAATCAACCCTCGCGACCAGGAAATATTGAAGACGTTGAATCGTAGTATTAATCTACGCATCGCCAGTTAATAAAACTTTATAATAGGAACGAGCAAACAATGTTAACGAAAAGCCTCATCGGCGCTGTTTTACTGAGTACCGCACTGGCCAGTAACGGACGCCAGGACCTACGACAGATTCAAACCGCTCCACCACCACCAGAACCGGCGGCAGTTGAGCCGGTCGTGGTTGTTGAACCCGGCGAGGAACTGCGCGAAGAGTTTCATCAAACTTACAACCTGTCGCCGACCGGTCGCGTCAGTCTTGAAAACATCAACGGCGGCGTGCAGATCAAAGTTTGGGATCGAGCGGCGGTCCAGGTCGATGCAATCAAAAAAGCTTATCGCAGAGATCGACTGAACGAAGCCAGAATCGAAGTCAACGCCACCGAAGAAAACATTCGCATCAAAACAGAGTATCCCGATAGGGATCAGTATTTCCGTAGCGATCGTTACGACAATCCAGCGAAAGTTGAATACACGTTAACTGTTCCGCGCAAAGCCGTGCTCGAGTCGATCGAACTCGTGAATGGTCCAATCGATATCGAGGGTGTCGAAGGTAACGCCAAGGCTTCATCGATCAACGGTCCGCTCGTGGCTCGTGGCCTCATGGGCGAAGCGAGACTCTCGACCGTCAATGGACCATTAGAAGCGACTTTCACGCAACTCGACGAGTCGAAGCCAATCTCGCTCGCCTCAGTCAACGGCAACCTGACGGTGGTCATTCCGTCGAATGCGAACGCTGCGATTCGCGCAGACACGGTTCACGGCGGCATCTCGACTGACTTTGGATTGAAAGTCAAACACGGCGAGTACGTCGGACACAGCATGTCCGGTCAGATTGGTACCGGTGGTCCACGCATCAAGCTCGGCAACGTGAACGGCGCTATCAGGATCACTCACGCACAGGATGGACTGCCGCTCAGTCCGGCTGCGGCAATCGAAGGCGACGCAGCCAGCGATGCGGATGTAGAAGTGAACGTCAATGTGGACATTCCCGTTGCGGTTGCGGAAAAAGTTCGCGTCGAGGTGGAAAATGCTCGCATCCGTGAGGCACGACGCGAAGCGCAGCGCCAGGTTGACGCCGGGATGCGTGAGGCGCAGCGCGAAATGGAACGGGCCCAGCGAGATCTGGCCCGCGAGCAGCGCGTTCAGCGAGTTGCTGTCAACCGGATCAAAACTGTCAACGAAAACTACAGCGAACGATTCCAGGCAAAAGAGACGCGCACGTTCACAGTGCAGGGATCGCCGCGCGTCACGATCAATACCTTCGACGGTCGCGTGACGATTCACGGCTGGGACAAACCCGAAGTGGCCTACACTGCGATCAAAGGCTCGCCCGATGAAGAGAGTCTCAAGAACATCTCGATTCAGGCGCAACAGCAAGGTGAGACAATTTCGATCATCGCACAAAAGAACGAGCAGGAAAGCGGCACGGTCCACTTCGACGTGTTCGTGCCGCGTCAATCAAGTCTTCATGTTTCATCCGGCGACGGCGCGTTGAACCTGGAAGGTGTTACCGGCCAGCTCACGCTTCGTTCCGGAGATGGTCCAATCGAAGTCGCAAATGGCGGCGGACAACTACAGGTCAACACCGGCGACGGTGTAATCCGCGTTATCAAGTTTGACGGCCAGGTCGATGCACGCACCGGCGACGGCGCCATCGCTCTGGACGGTAACTTCAACTCGCTTTCAGCCAGAACTGGCGATGGCACAATCTCCCTAAGCGTGCCGGCCGGCTCCAGCTTCACAATCGAAACCAACGCCCCTGATGAAATCAGCAACGAAGGGTTCGTCGTTGCTGAAGACGTCACTCCTTCTCCGCGCGTCAAACGCTGGAAGATCGGTAACGGCGGGAAGGTGTTCGTGCTCAAGACCGGCGATGGAAAGATTCTGCTTCGTCCACGCCAGTAACCTGGTCACGGAAACCTGCCGCGAAATTAGTGTGCATGAAAGCTGCGCTGCTCAGCATTGCTCTGATCTTTCTCTGCTGCGGCGCGGCTTTTTCGCAAACGGAAGTTAAGACCGGCAAAGCGGCGCTGACGCTCCCGCCTGAGAAAGCCAATCCTGTAAAGGCGACCCTCTTCGCCAAGCCACCCACTATCGACGGAAAGCTCGACGACGATGTCTGGAAGACTGCCGTCGTGCTCAAAGACTTCTACCAGATTCAGCCCGGCGACAATCTCATCCCGGAAAATCGCACCGAAGTCCGTCTTGGTTACGATGCGCGTTTTCTCTACATCGCGTTTCACTGTTTCGACGATCCGTCGAAGGTACGCGCCAACATTCCCAAGCGCGACCAAATCTGGGATGACGACTATGTCGGCATTCTCTTCGACACCTTCAACGATCAGCGACGAGCTTACGAGTTTGATTTCAATCCGCTCGGCGTCCAGGCCGACGGTATCTGGACCGAAGGCCAGGGTGAAGACTTCAGTCTCGACCTGGTCATGGAATCGAAGGGAACCCTTACGGAGGATGGCTACACGATAGAAATCGCGATTCCTTTCAAATCGTTGCGCTACGTCGCTGGCAAAGACAAGTTGTGGGGCATTCACTTCTGGCGCCGTACGAAGCGTTTCAACAACTCGCTCGACATGTGGATCCCGATGGATCGCGACAAGAATAGTTGGCTGGCCCAGGCCGGGCATCTCAGCGGCCTCGAAGGCCTCTCGACTGAACGAACTCTCGAACTGATTCCGAGTCTGACAGTTTCTGAAACCGGCAAACGAAAGTCTGCGCTCCCTTTCAACTCTCTTGCCGGCACTCCCGATCCCGGACGTTTCGTAAACGAGCCGGTGAAACTAGATCCGGGACTGACCGGCAAATACACGCTGACGCCAACTGTTACGCTCGACTTCACACTCAATCCCGACTTCGCGCAGGTCGAGTCAGACCAGTTGGTCGTGACTGCCAATCAGCGTTTCCCGATCTTCTTCGAAGAGAAGCGGCCGTTTTTTCTCGAAGGCATCGACATTTTCAACACGCAGATCTCGGCCGTACACACGCGCGCGATCATCGATCCTGACTATGCAGTCAAGCTCACCGGGAAAGTTGATCGAAACCCGTTCGGTGTGATGCTTGCATCTGACAATGCTCCGGGAAATTTCAGTGAAGACGATCGCACGAACCCGAACGTGTTCCCGGGCATTCAACGATTTGTGGACAAAAATGCTTCAGTCGGTGTCCTGCGTTTGAAGCGTGACGTTGGTAAGTCAGATTCGTTCATCGGTTTTCTCACTACCTATTACCGCTTCGTCGATAAGTACAACGAGGTTGGCGGCTTCGACGGCCGCTTCCGTATCGACAAGCAGACGACGTTTGGCTGGCAGGTGCTGGGCATGCACAGTCGTCATCTTTTCTTCTTTCCTGAAGAAGGAAAAGTTCGCGACAGCAAGCAGAACGGTTTTATTTACAACATCAACTACAACCAGAGCGGCCGTCACTTCGGCCAGGAGTTTTCGATGGTTGGCCGCACGCGTTACTACGTTCTTGACGTTGGTTTCAATCGCCGGCCGAACACCAACAATCCAAACTGGTTCATTCGCTACAACTCTGAACCCAAGTCAAAGGCGAAGCTGATCTCGTGGCGCGTTTACACGGACTTCGATGCGAACTTCGATTGGCAGGGGCGTTCACAACACTTCAACAACGAGACGCAGCTTCAGCTTCAGTTCAGCAAACAAACTTACTTCGGCGTCGGTACTGACAAGGGTTACGAACGCGTTTTTGAAAGTGAGTTTGGAGCGAAGCGACAGCCGGGTACGAATTGCGTAGTCGAGAATACCTGCACGTTCGCGGGCAATGACAACGAACGTTATGCGCCGACTACGGGCGTTTATTTTTTTGGCGGCTCGAATCCGACCAAGAAGTACAACTTCAATTTTTCTATGAATCGAGTTTGGGGCGCGCTCGATTTCGATTTTGGCGCCGGGCCGAAGTATCCGCGCGTCAGTCCGCCGGCACTGTCCGCACGAGAGGCGTTTGCGTCAGGACAATGCGATAAGCTTCCCCTGCCTGCGATTTGTCGTTCACCTCAGGATCCTGGACCAGGCGATTTATGGCGCTTCGACGGCGGCATCACGTATCAACCAACGGGTGCAATCAATGCGCGGCTCAGTTATACGAAAGAGCGGCTCACACGTTATGACACCGGGCTCGTCGCGTTCGATGAGAACATCGTCTCGCTGCGAACCACCTACCAG
>JBKPJP010000140.1:0-5496 GCA_046730735.1 Acidobacteriota bacterium
CACCCGGTGAAACTGCCGACGCAGCCGCTAAACAACAATCACCGAGAGGATGGCCCGCGGTTCTCGAACAGAGCGCTTACGTTGATCTGCTGTCAAGCATCGTCGATGCGGCTTTGAAAGCTACGCCGGGACAAAACACTCCGCGCGCGAACCGACCGGTAATGGGTCGAGTCAGTGGCAGTTCACAATCACAGACTGATGCGCAATCAGAGCAGAATAACGCACGTCGCCTGCTCGCTGGATTACAGTCGTTGATGCCGATGATCGACCAGTTTCTTCCCGCAAAGGCGCCGCAGGTACGCCAGAAGATGACGGAACTGGGAATGGCGCCGAACCCGGGATTGCCATACGCGGCGCAAGTGATCAACGGCATTCAGGGTGAATCAACCACTGACGCTCTCGTTCAGGCTGCCGCGACGGCGCCGCAGCAGATGCAATCGCGCATCTATCAACAAGCTGCTTACAAGGCGTTGGAAGAAGGTGACACGGAGCGCGCGCGCCAGATTGCGACCGATCATTTGCAGAGTAACGTTCGCGATGCAGTGATGAAGCGCATCGATTTTCGCGAAATGACGAAGAAAGCCGAAACCACTCGCATTGAAGACGTGAGACAAGCTGCGGCCCGGCTACAGTCAGACAACGAGAAACTCGATCTGCTGTTACAAATTGCAAACGACACGCAGAAGAGTAATCCGAAGCTCGCGCTTCAAGTGCTGGAAGACGCACGACAGATAACGAATCATCGTGCGACTGGTTACGATCATTTCGAGCAACAACTAAAAGTCGCCCACGCGTTCGCGTCTGTCGATCCGGCGCGTAGTTTCGAAATTATCGATCCCGGTATTAGTCACATCAACGAGTTGCTCTCAGCGGCGGCATTGTTGAGTGGATTTGAAATGAATATGTTTCGCGACGGAGAGATGGCGATCCAGAATGGAAACGGGTTGACCTCCACCATAAATCGTTTTGGTCAGGAACTTGCATTACTGGCGAGAAGTGATTTTGAGCGTTCGGAAGCCCTCGCGGGAAGATTTCAGTTTCCCGAGGCGCGCATTATGGCGCGCATGGCGATCGTGCAGGGACTGCTCGGCGCGAGGCCGGCGTCCAGCAATACCAGGCTTTTTGGGAGCTCAGATCGCGTAATGATTCGCCAGGATTAAACTTGACCGATTCGACTGAAAAACCCGAGCCTCCACCGGTAACTCCGTACGATCCCAGCGATCCGGGGCAGGATCCTGTTCCCCTGCCTCCTGACTCCAATCCCCAACCAAAGGCGCCGGTTCGTGAACCCGACCAGCCGGTACCAATCGTAGACCCCGCTACGCCTGAGCCGACAAGACTGTAGACGGGAGTTCTCGACGATTGAAATCTTCAAATCTGTTAGTTGTTCTAAGTTTCTCAGGGTGGATACTGCGCATTTTCCGCCGCCTTGGTGTGTTTGGTCTTTTCCTGCTGAGCGCCCTCGACTCGTCGTTTCTCGTGCTTCCTTTCGGAAACGATCTACTACTGATCGCTTTGGTCAGTTCACATCGCGATAGCCTGGTCTGGATTGCATACGTAGTGGTGTCGGCAATTGGTTCGCTCGTGGGCGTCTTCGTAGTTGACCTGATAATGCGCAAGGCCGGTGAAAAAGGTTTGGAACGTTTTGTGAGTCAGAGAAGAATCGAAAAGCTCAAGTCGAAGCTCGAGAACAAAGCGGGCATAACAATTTTTATCGCGACGTTGATTCCGCCGCCATTTCCGTTCACGCCGGCGGTGATGACTGCATCCGCGCTACAGACTCCGAGAGGGAAATTGCTCAGTGCTGTCTTTTTCGGAAGGCTGCTGCGATTTGGCATTGAGGCGGTTCTGGCGCTCTATTTCGGGCGACAAGTGATCGCGTTTATCAACTCCGATGTAGTTACTTATATCGTTTATGGACTTATCGGTATCGGGGTCGTGCTGAGCACACTCTCGGTGTTGAAGTGGCTAAAGCGAAATAAGTAAAACGGCACACTTTTTGTACGTTTTGTGCCTCTTTGCGGCCATTTTCATTCGCAATTCGAAAATTGTCGTGTAAAATCCCCAGTCGAAAAATCCTCCTGAAGGGAGCCAGCAGGCATGCCAGAGACACGAGGTGTTCAAGCCTCTGAGGAAGTAAAAGCAGAATGGTCCACCGCCTACAAGTATTACTTGAGAGCACCGGGGGACCGTTTTGATAAGAAAAAAGATCGGACTCAGCGTATCGACTACGTTGCGCAGGAAATGAAGCTGACCCGCAAACAAGCCAAACGACGCATTCGAAATTACGAAGCGTGGCAGCGAAACATCAAAAAGGGCATCGTACGACCGTAGCAGCCCGACATTTGAAGACAGTCGCTGGACCTCACCCAGCTACCAACCGCGCATTACTCAGTAGTCTGCCCTTGTAGCCGTTTGGTCCAGTTCACCAGTTCTTCCAGCAGTTGTCGAATCAGTTTCTTCGCTGTTTCGTCGGTCAACTTACCCTGCTCATCGAAATGTTTGTGAGCGTTGGACAGCATGACCTCGGGCTGATTGACAGCGTACATGTTGAGAAACACGAACATCTGCCGCAGGTGATACTGTGCGCGTGCCGTGCCGATTGTGCCGACACTTGCGCCCATGATGGCGACGGGTTTTCCGTTCCAGGCGCTGTCGCCGTATGGGCGTGAGGCCCAGTCGATTGCATTCTTCAACACGCCGGGTACGGAGTAGTTGTACTCCGGAGTGACAAAGAGAATCGCATCGGCGCTGCGGACTCGTTGTTTGAGTTCGGCAACTTTAGCCGGTGGATTACCTTCTTCGTCCTGGTTGAACCCCGGGATGTCGTCCAGTTCGAAGACATCGATTCGTGCGCCTTCCGGCGTGAGTTCCTGTGCCGCGCGCAACAACCCGCGATTGAACGATTGTTTCCGCAGACTTCCGGCAATTCCCAAAATGACCAGTGGATTATTCACTTCCCTTCCTCCCGTGATTGAGATCTTTATCCACAGATTATACTGATCTGGAAAATAATCTGTGTAATCGGTGGATAGACCCTCGCGCGTTGAGCAATGCGGTGATCCTAGTTATATTAAAGCTCCCCAATCCCCAAACTGTGGTCTAACAGAATGACTCCGCAGGAGGTAACCGGTGAGCTTCACATTTCAGAGCCGCCAATTCTGGCTCGCTCTTTTTCTTGCTCTTAGTGCGGGCTTAATGCTTATGTCGTGTACGGATAATCCAAATTCACCTTCCGGTTCTGCTACGAAAGACGAAGCCGAGAAATTTCTCGCCGACGCCGAAAAGCGATTGCTCGATCTAAACGTCAAAGCCGGCCGCGCGGACTGGGTGAAAAGCACGTTCATCACCGACGATACTGAGGCGCTGGCCGCCGACGCAAACGACAACTTGATTGCGGCGACAACTGAGCTCGCCGAGCAGGCGCGTCGCTATGAAAACGTCGATCTCTCGCCCGAGTCGAAACGTAAACTAAAACTGCTCAAACTTTCATTAACGCTTCCCGCTCCAAAGGATCCCAAAGAGCGCAACGAGCTGACCAAACTCGCCGCCTCGATGGAAGGCGAGTACGGCAAAGGCAAGTACTGCCCTGACGGTGAAAACGGAAAATGCCTGAGCCTGCCGGATCTCGAGCAGATCATGGCGAACAGCCGCGATCCCGAAGAGCTGAAGAAAGCCTGGGTCGGTTGGCACCAGATCGCGATACCGATTCGCAAAGAGTACGTGCGGTTTGTCGAGCTCAGCAACAAAGGCGCGAGCGAGATGGGTTTCAAAGACACGGGCGCGATGTGGCGTTCGAAGTATGACATGGAACCTGACGCCTTCGCCGCCGAGATGGAGCGTTTGTGGCAGCAAGTGAAGCCGCTCTACGACTCGCTCTACACATACACGCGCCGCAAGCTGTCGGAGAAGTATGGCCCAACCGTTGTGCCTTTAGACAAACCGATACCGGCGCATCTTCTTGGCAACATGTGGGCGCAGGGCTGGGCGAACATTTATCCGCTGCTAGCTCCGGGAGATGCCGATCGCGGTTACGACCTCACGCAGATTCTGAAAGCCAGAAACACCGATCCTAAACAGATGGTTCGTTATGGTGAAGGCTTCTTCACTTCGGTCGGCTTCGACCCGTTGCCACCGAGTTTCTGGGAACGTTCGATGCTCGTTAAACCCGCGGATCGCGAAGTGGTTTGTCACGCGAGTGCTTGGGACCTCGACTACGAAAAAGATGTGCGTCTGAAAATGTGCATTTCGATTACCGAAGAAGATTTTTCCGTCGTGCATCACGAGTTGGGCCACAACTATTACCAGATGGCTTATTCCGGCAAGCCGTTTCTGTTTCGCGAAAGCGCGAACGATGCTTTTCACGAAGCTATCGGCGACACGATCGCGCTGTCAGTCACGCCGCCTTATTTGAAGCAACTCGGTTTGATCGACAAAGTGCCGGATCCACGTGCTGACATTGGGTTCCTGCTCAATCGCGCGCTCGACAAGGTTGCGTTTTTGCCGTTTGGTTACCTCGTGGACCAGTGGCGTTGGAAAGTTTTTTCCGGTGAAGTTAAGCCGGAGAATTACAATCAGGCCTGGTGGGATTTGCGTGAGAAGTATCAGGGCATCGTGCCGCCGGTGCCACGAAGTGAACAGGACTTCGATCCCGGCGCGAAGTATCACGTGCCTGCGAACACACCGTACGCGCGTTACTTCCTCGCCGCGATTCTACAGTTTCAATTTCATCGCGCGTTGTGTCGTGAAGCGGGATTCAGTGGGCCACTTTACCAGTGCTCGATTTACGGTAATAAGAAGGCCGGGGAGAAATTGAAGGCGATGCTCGCGATGGGCTCGAGCGAGCCCTGGCCCGCAGCTTTGAAAGCCATGACCGGCGAAGACAAGATGGACGCGACCGCGATCATCGATTACTTCGCACCGTTGAAGTCGTGGCTCGACGAGCAAAACAAGAAGTGAAAGCAATTGCCGATTGCCGATTGCCAATTGCCGATTACAGATCGGTGAAGGGGTCAAAAAATCGGCAATCGGCAATCGGAAATCGGCAATGATCAGATTCGAGAGATGCTCGTGTCGCGAACTACGTAGTGCTGCGTTCGCAGTTCGGTGATGACCTCTGCTGTTTGGAACTTCCGCAGGACTTCGGGCGGCCACACGCGATGAGTTCTGCCTTCACGCACGGTTGCATTGTTAACGCGCATGAACTCGAGCGTCGAAGGAACCGCCGTGTGCGGCTTGACCAGCGAGTATCTAAACGGGCGACGCTTCGTAAAGGGCAACTTTAACGAAACGCTGTGAGTTGGTTGAGCTAGTAATTTCATTGGCACCTTTTGTTCAACTGATATTCACGCCTGTCCAATCTAAGGCAGTCTCAATGGAACGCGTATTCCAGAAACGAAAAGGGGCGCCAGCGATGGGCGCCCCTCAAAGTTAACGTCTATCAATTACTTACCTTATTTACCGGGGC
Source organism: Acidobacteriota bacterium (assembly GCA_046730735.1). Lineage (GTDB taxonomy): Bacteria > Acidobacteriota > Blastocatellia > Pyrinomonadales > Pyrinomonadaceae > PSRF01. The sequence continues at coordinate 5,468 of JBKPJP010000140.1, forward strand.
CAGTGAAAAATCCCACGGCTGCTGCCCCG
>JBKPJP010000141.1:0-2745 GCA_046730735.1 Acidobacteriota bacterium
CTTCGATACCGATGTCGATCACGCCGCCGCTCGACAAGGTTATCGGTTATCCGTTGCTCGTAGACGGCGAGCAGATCCCAGTGACCGCGATGCAGATGGGCAATCCGAATTGCTGCATCGTCGTTGATGACTTCAACGCGCTCGATTGGCGAAAGATCGGAAAGGCGATCGAGGTGCACGAGCAGTTCCCCGATCGAACCAACGTCGTTTTTGTGCGGCCAGTGAAAAGAGATTTTATCGAGTTGCGGATCTGGGAGCGCGGTGTCGGTGAAACGACCGCTTCGGGGACGTGCTCTTGTGCGGGCGCGGTCGCGGCAATGGTTAACGACAAAGCAGATCGCGACGTGCGCGTGTCGATGGAGGGCGGCGAGGTCCGCATCCAATGGAGAGCGGATGGCGAGGTTGTGATTACTGCAACGGCTGAAGTAGTCTATTCAGGCCAGTGGTTGCAGGCATAAATCCGATGTTAAAACTTTCCCCCATCATCTTAGCCCTGTTATTGCTCACCGCCTGCGGTGGGACGGTCGTTCCTGAGACCGAAGCGAAACCTCAACCGCCGCCGCCGAAACCGCCAGCTTCAGTTCCGATGTGGCTGGGAAACGCTTCGCGTAACTTTTACGGCACCGGCCCGTGGTCTGACGGACCTTTGCAGGTCGTCTGGGAATTTGAGACCAAATGGATCAGCGGCCGGTTACACAAGGATCCGTGGGGCGGGTCGAGCTGGCCCGGCCAGCCATCAGTCGATGAAAAACATGTTTACTTCGGTTCGGCCGATGGGCGTCTTTACTGTCTCGACGCAAAAGACGGCAGCCTGGTTTGGAGTTATAAAACTGAAGACAGCCTCAAAGCGACACCCACCATCGTCGGGAACCGGCTAATCGCGAGCGGTCTCGATCACTACATCTATTGCATCGACGCCCGCGACGGCACGCTCATCTGGAAGTACAAAACCGGTTTTGAAGTCGACTGCTCCGCAGCCGTACTCGACAACCGCGTCTACTTCGGCGGCGAGGATGGATTCTTCTACAGCCTCAACCTCGAAGACGGCAGTTTGGTTTATAAAACTGAGCGGCTCGGTTCGATGGAAGGCAGTTTTTCCGTCGTCGATAATCGTGCTTACATCGGAACTGAGGGAGGCGATTTGTATTGCCTCAATCTCAGCGATGGCTCGACAGTTTGGAAAGCGCGTATCGGCGCCGACTCCGATTCGACACCCGCCGTATACCAGGGAAAAGTTTATACCGCCGCTGAGAACGGTGTGGTCTATTGCTTTCGTCAGGACAACGGCGAGCTCGTTTGGAAATACCAGGCGCTTGGCGGCACAGGCAAAGAGAAGAGCGGCATGTGGGCAAGCCCAATCCTCGCGAATGATAGAGTCTACATCGGCTCAAGTAACGGTTATCTCTATTGTCTGAGCGCAGACAAAGGCGAAGTGATTTGGCGTTATCGCGCGAAGGCTGCGATCTGGGGAACGTCTCCGCTCGTCGATGGACGTCTGGTGTTTGGCGACAAGGCCGGTTGGATACATGCGGTGTCGGCTGACGATGGCCAGTCGATTAGCGAGTTGAAGATCGGTGATAATATCAACGCCACGCCCGCGATCCTGAACGGGCGAATTTACATCGGGGCTTTCAACGGGAAGCTTTACTGTTTGAAGTAGCTTGTTAATTTACCTCGTAGACAACACCATCGACGGTCAGGGAGCAAGCCCGCGTGAAGTCAGGGCTGTTCTCGGTCGACTAGTTCCCGGGCTCGAAATCCTTATCGAGCCATTTCATCACGTTTCGCTCGAACGAGTACGCAGTCTGAAACCGTCACACATCATTCTCAGCGGCCAGAGTCATCCGTGGGAGATGTACACGCCTGAGTCGCTGGCCGGTGTGTTCGCGGTCATCAAGCAGGCGAGTCAACCGATCTTAGGAATCTGCGGTGGTCATCAACAGATCGCTCTCGCTTACGGCGCAAAGGTTGGCCTGATGGGACGACTCGAACCAGGCGAAGGCTACAACGGCGCAAAGCGGGAACGAGGTTTCCTGCCGGTCAATAACACTGGCGAAGGTCTTTTCAAAGGACTGCCTGCCGAGATAACCGTCTGGCATAACCACTGTGACGAAGTGAAAGAACTGCCCGACGGTTTCCGCGCCGTTGCGTCAAACGAGACTTGCGAGATCCAGGCGATGCAGCAGAAGGGGCGTCGACTCTACGGCGTCCAGTTTCACCCCGAGCTCTTCGATGAGCACCATCCTGAAGGCCAACGGGTCGTCGAAAACTTCCTAAAACTCTAATTTAGGCCGAAAAAACATAAGTCGATGTGACTGTACGGATTTTTCTTAAGTCACCGTATTTCAGTAATTACGTTGTCAAGTGTTATTTCTTCACAGAAATCACGACCTTCTCACGGTTGAACAGCTCTTAAACGCTGTGGTAGCCTCCCAGACGAATCGCGAACTTACTGGAAAAAGTGGTCGCTTTTCGCTTTATCTAATTCAACTCTTTCAGCGCACCGCATCAAGGATGCAAGCCCCCAACCTCGGCTGACGCCAATAGGACTCCTAGAGCCAGGGGACGAGTCATAGGAAAGAACGGACTCGCGCAGGACGCTGAAAGGTAGATTCAACATCGGACAGGAGACCCGAATTGAAAGTTTATTCTATCGTCAGCGGAAGTGCGCTTTTCGCTACAGCACTTCTGACTTGTTCTTTGATCTTTCCTCCGAAAACTATCTCGGCGGAAGCTCTTCCTGCT
>JBKPJP010000142.1:0-18357 GCA_046730735.1 Acidobacteriota bacterium
ACTTGGAACACCCTTAGGAATCACAGTTGCGATCCCTGCAGCCTTCACCATCATATCCCACATAATGTTCGAGCAGTTCACTTGCTGAATGAGCGTTCATTCAGTATTATGCGCGGTAGGGTGGCGGGGGTGTTGAGAGGAGAGGGAGAGGAAGATGATGCGGGTTGAGAGGGCGGCGGTGTTGGGGGCGGGGACTATGGGGGCGCAGATTGCCGCGCACCTGGCGAATGCCGGCGTGCCGACGCTGTTGCTCGATATTCCGCCGCGTGAGTTGACGCCGGAAGAGCAGAAGAAGGGGCTCAGCCTCGAGAGTCCGCAGGTGAGGAATAGGATTGCGCGTAGTGGGCTGGAGGCGGCGGTGAAGGCGAAGCCGGCGGCGTTCTTTGTGCCGGAGTTGGCATCACTAGTGACGGCCGGAAACTTTGACGACGACCTCGCGAAGATCAAAGACTGCGATCTGATTATTGAAGCGGTCGTAGAGAATCTAGAGATCAAGCGTTCGCTTTATGAGCGGGTAGAGAAATATCGCCGGCCGGGTTCGATCGTCGCATCGAACACGAGTGGCATTCCAATTCATCTGCTGGCCGAGGGGCGTTCTGACGACTTCAAACAACACTTTCTCGGCGTTCACTTCTTCAATCCGCCACGCTATCTCCACCTCGTCGAAATCATTCGCACCGAATGGACCAAGCCCGAAATCTCCTGCTTCATTTACGGCTTTCTCGATCAACGTCTCGGCAAAGGCGTCGTGCCCGCGAAGGATCGTCCAAACTTTATCGCCAATCGCATCGGCACTTTCGGAGCGCTCTATACGATCAAGACGATGCTTGATGACGGTTACTCGATCGAAGAAGTCGATAAGATAACCGGTCCGGCAGTGGGCCGTCCGAAGTCGGCAACCTTCCGAACTTTTGATTTGGTCGGACTTGATGTCTTTACACACGTCATCAAGAACCTTTACGAAGCGCTACCCGAAGATGAAGAGCGCGACATGTTCGTCGTGCCTGAAGTGCTGGGCAAGATGGTCCAACAGGGCCTGCTGGGCAATAAGACTAAAGCCGGCTTCTACAGGAAACAAAAGGGCGAAGGCGACAAGCGCGAGATCTGGACGCTCGACACCGCCACGCTCGACTACCGTCCGTCCGAAAAGGTCAAACTCCCGACGCTCGACATGGCGAAGAATATTGAAGACCTACCCGAGCGCATCAAGACACTGACGTGGGGCAAGGATCGCGTCGGCGCGTTTCTGTGGAAGACGCTTTCAAAAACTCTCACTTACGCCGCCAAACGAATTCCCGAGATCGCCGACAACGTCGTCGACGTCGATCGCGCGATGCGCTGGGGCTTTGGCTGGGAGCTGGGACCGTTTGAAGTTTGGGACGCGATCGGCGTCGAGAAGTCGGTATCGCGGATGAAGGAAGAAGGAATGCCGGTGCCGGCGAACGTCGAACAGATGCTCGCATCGGGCGCCACTTCGTTCTACAAAAAAGAAAACGGACAACGGTCCTACTTCGACTTCGCGAGCGGCAAGTATGTTCCACTCGCGGACCCGCCTGGCGTTCTGATTCTCAAGTCGATCAAAGATCGTACTGGCGTGATCAAGAAGAATGCCGGCGCTTCGTTGATCGACATCGGCGATGGTGTGGCGTGTCTCGAGTTTCACTCGAAGATGAATGCAATCGGCGGCGACACGTTGCAGATGTTGAAGTTTGCGCTTGGTGAAGTCGAGAAAAATTTCGTCGGACTTGTTGTCGGTAACCAGGGCGCGAACTTCTGCGTCGGCGCAAACATCATGTTGATGTTGATGGAGGCGCAGGAAGAAAACTGGGACGAGCTCGACATGATGGCGCGAGTTTTTCAAACCGCGACGATGAGTTTGCGCTACTCGCCAAAACCCGTCGTGGTTGCGCCTTTCCAGATGGTATTTGGCGGCGGTTGTGAGATGGTGCTGCACGCCGATCGCGTGCGCGCGGCAGGCGAAACTTACATCGGTCTTGTTGAAGTCGGCGTGGGGATCATTCCGGCGGGCGGCGGCACGAAAGAGATGCTCGTGCGCGTGATGGATTCGATTCCAAAAGGCGTGGACGATGCGGATCCATTTCCGTTCGTGAAGCGCGCGTTTGAAACGATTGCGCTCGCGAAGGTTGCGACGTCTGCTGAAGAGGCACGCTCGCTGGGGTTTTTATCGGCTGACGACACGATCTCGATGAACGCGGATCGCTTGATCGCGGACGCGAAGAAAGAAGTGTTGGCGTTGGCTGCGAGCGGGTATGTGCAACCGCAGCAACGTAAAGACGTCCTCGCGCTGGGCGCACCGGCGCTCGCGACTTTGAAACTCGGAATACATCAGATGAAGCGCGCGGGATACATTTCGGATCACGATGCTGAGATTGGTACGCAGCTCGCGCGCATTCTGACGGGCGGCGACTTGAATCATCCGACGCGCGTGTCCGAGCAATACTTATTAGATCTGGAGCGGGAGGCGTTTTTAAAGTTGGTCGGTATGCGCAAGACGCAGGAGCGAATTGCGCATATGCTGAAAACAGGGAAGCCGTTAAGGAATTAGTAACGCGGATTAAGGCGGATTAAGTCATGAGAGATGCGGTGATTGTATCGGCGGTGAGGACGGCGGTGGGCAAGGCGCCTAAAGGAACATTGCGCACAACGCGTCCGGATGAAATGGGTGGGACCGTGATCAAGGAAGCCGTGGCGCGTGTTCCCGGACTAGAGACGTCCGAGATCGAAGACGTGATCATGGGCTGCGCGATGCCCGAGGCGGAGCAGGGGATGAACGTCGCGCGCGCGGCGGCGATTCGCGCCGGGTTGCCGGTCGAAACGAGCGCGATGACGATCAATCGTTTTTGTTCGTCGGGATTGCAGTCGATCGCGATGGCGGCCGATCGCATCAAGAGCGGTGGCGCTGAAGTGATTGTTGCCGGCGGTCTTGAAACGATGTCGATGATTCCGATGGGCGGTCACATTATTCGGCCGAATCCTTACCTCGTCGATCATTATCCCGACTTTTATTTGAGCATGGGCCTGGCGACGGAGAATGTGGCGCGCAAGTATGAAGTGACGCGCGAAGAGCAGGACGAGTTTGCGCTGCGGTCGCACACGCGCGCTGCGGCGGCGCTCGATGCGGACAAGTTCAAAGATGAAGTAGTGCCGTTGCATGTAGTGCTCGAAGAGCTGGATGAAAAGGGCAAGAAGCAACGTCGTGAAGTTGTGTTTGATAAAGACGAAGGTGTGAGGCGTGATACGTCTGCCGAAGGTCTTGCGAAACTCAAACCTGCTTTTCACGTGAAGGGCACGATCACAGCGGGCAACGCGTCGCAGATGTCCGATGGCGCCGCCGCGGCGATCGTGATGTCTGACTCACGCGCGCGTGCGTTGGGCGTGAAGCCGATGGCGCGATTCATTGCTTACGCGACTGCCGGTTGTCCGCCTGAAGAGATGGGAATTGGACCAGTGTTCGCGATTCCGAAGGCGTTGAAGCTCGCCGGGCTGACGTTGAACGACATCGACGTGATCGAGTTGAACGAAGCATTTGCGGCGCAGTCAATCGCCGTGATCAAGACACTCGGATTAGACCCGGATAAAGTTAACGTCAACGGTGGCGCAATCGCGTTGGGCCATCCACTCGGTTGTACTGGCGCAAAACTGACTGCAAGCATCCTGCGCGAGCTCGAGCGACGCAAGGGACGTTATGGAATGGTGACGATGTGTGTTGGTGGTGGAATGGGCGCCGCCGGAATTCTCGAACGACTTAATTAGAAAGGATCAACTAATGTCAGCCGTAGCCGAAGAGAAAAAGATAATCAAAGGTGGCTCGTTCCTGATCGAGGAGCGCGAACCCGAAGAGATCTTCACGCCCGAAGACTTCACCGAAGAGCATCGCATGATTGCCGAGACGACGCGGCAGTTTACCGATAACGAAGTCACACCACACATCGACGACCTCGAGAAGCACGATTGGAAACTGGCGCGCGAGTTCGTCTCCAAAGCGGCTGAACTCGGTTTGATCGGCGCCAACATACCGGAAGAGTATGGCGGCCTCGGGTTGGACCAGACGAGCGGCGCCATCATTGGTGAAAACATCGGACGCTGCGCTTCTTTTGCTACGACGCTCGGCGCCGAGAGCGGCATCGGTCTCCTGCCAATCATCTACTTCGCGACCGACGCAGCGAAGCGCAAATACTTGCCGAAGATCGCGACGGGCGAGTTGATCACCGCCTACGCGTTGACGGAAGCGGGCTCCGGTTCGGACGCGATGGCGGCAAAGGCGACGGCGCGTTTGAGTGAAGACGGCACGGAATACATTCTCAACGGCGAGAAGATGTGGATCACGAATGGCGGATTTGCCGACATCTTCATCGTGTTCGCTAAAGTTGATGGCGACAAGTTCAGCGCGTTCATCGTCGAACGCCAGCCGGGACTGACGTCGGGCGCCGAAGAGCACAAGATGGGCATCAAGGGATCGAGCACGACAGCGCTCGTGCTCTCCGACGTGCGCACGCCGGTTGAAAACCTGCTGGGCGAAATCGGCAAAGGTCACAAGATCGCTTTCAACGTGCTGAACATCGGTCGTTTCAAACTCGGCGCGATGTGTGTCGGCGGCATGAAGTTGATGGTCCATGAATCGGTGCGTTATGCAAACGAGCGTCACCAGTTTGGTAAATCGATCTCTTCGTTTGGAGCAATCAAGGCGAAGCTCGCCGAGCAGGCGATTCGCACGTGGGTGGGTGAGTCGATGATCTATCGCACGCTCGGCATGATCGAGACGAGCGTCGGCGCGGTTGATTCGAAAGACATGGATGCGCGCTTGCGAGCGATCGAGGAGTATGCCGCGGAGTGTTCGATCGTCAAGGTGGCGCTTTCGGAGTACTGCGATTTCGTGGTTGACGAGATGGTCCAGATCTACGGCGGTTATGGTTACTCCGCTGACTATCCGGCTGAACGCGCGTATCGCGATTCGCGCATCAATCGTATCTTCGAAGGCACAAACGAGATCAATCGCATGTTGATCCCGGGCCGGCTGATGAAGAGCGCGCTCAGCGGCAACCTGCCGTTGTTGCCGGCGGCGCAGGCGCTGATGGATGAAGTGCTATCGCCGCAGATGGCGAGTTTTGATGACGACGATACGCTGCTTGCCGCGGAGCAGAAGCTGGCCACGAACGCGAAGAAAGTGGCGTTGATGACACTCGGAACGGCAGCGCAAAAGTACATGATGAAGCTCGGCGATCAGCAGGAGATCCTGATGGGAATCGCGGACATCATCATGGACACATACGCGATGGAGACCGCGATTCTGCGTGCGCGTAAACTCGCCGCCGCGCAGGGTGAAAATGCGATCGCGCGTTATCTCGACATGACGCGCGTCTTCTGCAACGACGCGGTGGGTCGCATTGAATTGCGAGCAAAGAGCACACTCGCGGGCATGTCTGAAGGCGATGAACTCCGGACGCTGTTGGCTGCGTTGCGACGCTTTACGAAGTTGCAGCCGATGAACACGATCGCCGCGCGACAGCGCATTGCAGACGATCTGATCGCCGCGAACAAGTGGATCTATTAAAACGCCGCGGATAAACACGAATAACGCGGATAAGAAATTCCGCGTTCATTTGTGTTTATCCGTGGCTTAAATATATGCGCGTCGTTCCTATTTCGCTTCCGACTCCGTTCTACATTGGACCAGTCAATGTCTACCTGATCGCTGAAGATCCGTTGACGATCATCGACACTGGTCCGAAGACCAAAGAGGCGATCGACGCGTTGCGTGCGGGTTTGCGCAAGGCCGGTTTTCTTGTCTCCGATCTGCGCCGCATCGTTCTCACTCACGCACACGAAGATCATTGCGGACTCGCTCGCTCTTTGCGTGACGAAGCAAAGAACGCGGAAGTGTTTGTTCACAGCTGGGAGACGGGCCATCGTCACAGCCGTCTGGAATACGAAGAACAGCTTAATCTACTCGTTCGCGCCGGTGTTCCCAACGACGAGATCGAAAAGATGCGCGGCCTCTACGATCGCATGCGAAAGTATGCCGATTCGTTTGGCGACGATGAATTCACCGCGCTTTGGGACGAAGCCGAACTCGAGTTCGAATCAGGCAGTTTGCGTATTCTCCACACGCCCGGGCACACACCGGGCTCCTGTTCATTTCTGCGCGAAGCGGATCGCACGATCATCGCGGGCGATTGTGTGTTGAAACGCATTACTCCGAACCCGGTGCTCTCGCCCGACCCGATCAATCCCTCACGGCGTTTTCCGTCGCTCGCGGAATACATGGTCAGTCTCGCGCGCCTTCGTTCTTTTTCGCCGACGCTCGTTTACGGCGGTCATGGCGAGCCGATCCGGGATTTCGAGGAACTCTTCCATCGGTATTTTCGAGCTTTTCAGGAAAGACAGTCGCAGGTGATCGGGCTCGTGCCGAAGAACGGCGTGACCGCCTGGGACGTCGCGCTCAAGATGTTTCCCACTGTCGATGACGTTCATCGCTTTCTCTCCGTCTCAGAGGCGGTTGCGCATCTTGATATGGCGTACAGTGAAGGCAAAATTTCGTACGAGCTCAACGGTCCCACCGAAGTCTACAAGCCACTCACTTAAAAATTTTTTTGGAACCGATCCGGCGGACACGCGTGAAACGCGTAAATTCTTCCGGAGGAAACTCGAAATGAAAGCGAAATACTCTCTCAGTCTCCTGGCCGCTATTATTTTGGCCGCGGGCAGCGCGCTCGCACAGCAAACGCCACCTGCCCCGGAACCGCCCGATGAACCTGCCGATCAGGGCTTTGAATTCTTCCTCGGCGGCGACGGTTTTTTGGGCGTCTATGCCGAAAACATTAGTCGCGAAAACATGGGCCGCTACCAGATGAGCCAGGTGCGCGGCGTCGGCGTTACTCGAATCGTCAAAGACAGTCCCGCTGAAAAGGCCGGCTTGCGAAAAGACGACGTCATCCTGCGTGTCGATCGTGAGAACATCACGAGTGTTCGCAAACTGAATCGCATCGTTTCTGAATTGGCTCCCGATCAGTCCGTAAAGATCACTGTCAGCCGCGGCGGTTCGGAGCAGGACGTCACTGCGACGATCGGCAAGCGCCGCAACAACTTCTTCGCCGGAGGAGACCTTTTCAAAGGCCAGCCACGCGTCTGGAAGTGGGAGGGCAACCAACCAAAGGAATGGAAGTTTGAAGGACCAGTCTTTAATAGAGATCTGCTGGACAATAACGGTGACCTGGCATTTATGCTGAGCAACAGTCGCCGCATCGGCGTGAGTACGATGCAGTTGACCAAACAGCTCGCCGACTATTTCGGGATCACCGGTGGCAAAGGCGTGCTGGTTACTGCGGTGACTGACGATGGACCAGCGGCGAAAGCGGGCGTGAAAGCAGGCGACGTGATCACTGCTGTTGACGGTGAGGCGATCGACTCGCCCGGCGACATCTCGCGCGCGATTAGTCGCAAGAAAGAAGGCGACGTCACACTCACAGTGATTCGCAATAAGTCGCAACAAACGATCCGGGTAATGCCGCGTGAAGGTGGTGTCTCGGGCGCGGCGGACCGGCCGCAAATGGGGCGTCGAATCGTGGTTCCACGGATTGAAATTCCTATTATGCCCGACATCGAAATCGGCATGCCGCGCATAACTATTCCCTCAATTCCGGCTGTCGATATTCGAATGCCGCCCATCCGCGTCTCGCCGCGACTGCGAGTGATTCGCTCCGAACGCGGTCCTATCTAAAAGGCTTTAATCAACTCTAAATCCACAGATTACGCAGATTCATCTGTGTAATCTGTGGATACTTGCGCCAAACGTCTCGGTTGTGTGATGATCCAAGAGCCATGAGAGCCATCATAATTAGTCCTGATCTTTTAAGGAGTGCATAGAGTGAAAGCGGAATTGCAGAAGTTAATCGCTTTGCAGAATCTTGATACCACCATACGACGACTAGAAAAAGAGCAACAAGCAGTACCCGAAAGGCGCGCTGAGATCGAAGGAGAGTTCGATCAGCGCGCCTTTGAAATTAGGGCCCTGGAAAACCGTCGCGACGAGGCAAAACACGCGCGCGCGCGGCTCGAAAATGAGATTGTCGAACAAAGAGGCCGGGCGGAACGCGCCGAACGAAATTTGATGTCGTCGAAAAAACAGGAGGAATACACGGCCGCAATTCGCGAAGCCGATTCAGCCCGCAAGCAGATCTCAGCGCTGGAAACACAGGTGCTCGAACAGATGGAGCAGCTCGATCAAGCGGACGCGGCCTTGAAGGAAAGAGCCGACGAGATTGCCACTATGAATTCCGATCGCGAGGCGAAGCTCAAAGCATTTGACGATGAGACTGGCACGATTGGCGACCGTCTTGCTGCCGCTCGCAAGGAACGTGAAGAAGTGTTTGCGGCCCTACCGAAACCAATGAGTGCGCTCTACGCGAGAATCAAAGCACGCATACGCGATGGTGTGGCCGTCGCCGAAGCGCGCAATCGTTCGTGTAGTGCTTGTTTCATGGCGCTTCGTCCACAGATGATGGCTGAGATTCGACGCGGTGAAGACATCATTACCTGCGATAACTGTGGTCGCATTCTTTACGTTGCACCGACCGAGTCAGTACAGGCAGACGCGGCAGCGCCTCAACCGAACGTTGCCGTCACGTAAGCCCCCAGGTTCAGAACAAGCTTTTCGGGATTACAGGATCAAAACATGAGAGTTCTCGTAACCGGCGGCGCCGGATACATCGGAAGTGTCGTCAGTGAACAGTTGGTAAGCGATGGCCACGAAGTGGTGGTCTACGACAACCTTTCCAAGGGCCATCGTGATGCGGTTGTCCCAGGCGCGCGTTTTGTTGAGGGGGATCTGCACGAAGCCGAAAAGCTGCGCGAAACGTTAAATGGATTTGATGCTGTCATTCACATGGCTGCGTTTTCGCTCGTTGGTGAGTCAGTTGAGGCGCCGTCGAAGTACTATCACAACAATGTAGTCGCCGGTCTCGTGTTGCTCGACGCGATGCGCGACTGCGGTGTGAAGCGAATCGTCTTCTCTTCAACGGCGGCGACGTACGGCGAACCGGAAGCACAGCCGATCTTCGAGTCTGCTCCTACAAATCCGACAAATCCTTACGGTGAATCAAAACTCGCGTTCGAGAAGGCGATGCACTGGTACGAGCGTGCTTACGGTCTCAGGTACGCTTCACTCAGATACTTCAACGCCGCGGGGGCGAGCGAAAAGTGCGGTGAAGATCACGATCCGGAAACTCACATTATTCCGATAACGTTGCAAGTTGCGGCGGGCAAACGTTCGCACGTCGAGATCTATGGTGACGATTATCCAACCGAGGACGGCACGTGTGTTCGCGATTACATCCACGTGATCGACCTGGCGCGCGCGCACATTCTCGCGCTCGGCATCCTCGACGAACGCAGCGCGATCTACAACCTCGGTTGCGGTGGCGATGGTTACAGTGTGCGCGAGGTGATCGACACGGCGCGACGTGTGACGGGAAAAGATATTCCGGTTCGCATGGGACCGCGCCGCCCAGGCGATCCAGCCGTGTTGATCGCTAGTTCCGACAAGATCAAAAGCGAACTAGGCTGGCAGCCGCAGTTTCAGGATCTCGGTGTCATCATCGAGTCCGCATGGCGCTGGATGAAAAATCGGATCTAAATCCGTGTTATCTGTGGCCGACTATGTCGAATTCAAACTTCACGTCGTCATCAACTCTCACTAACCCGTGAAACGCGGACGTCGCCTTCACCTTGAAATCGCCGCGATCGATGCTGAACTCACCAACCGCACGCAGATTATCGCCCTGAAGTGTAACCACCGCCGGAATCGTGATTTGTTTCGTGACGCCGTGCAACGTCAGGTTGCCGTCGATCTTCACGTCATACCGTCCGGCGCCAGAATTCTTTGCAGTTACGTTAGTGCTTTGAAACGTAATGTCGGGATACTGGTCCGGATGGAACACGATATCTTTCAGTTCTTTGTTGATGATCTGCTTTTGTGGCTCGGTGAAGTCGGCGCCCGTCTCGTGCAGCGACGCAGCCTTCACGACGAGTCGCATTGATGCAGGCGTGATCGTGTCTGGAGTAAGCTGAACTTGTCCGCTGAAATCGCTTGCCGCGAGATGGTGACTATGGCCTTTGAACCAGAGCAGCCCGCTGCGGTTTGCATGGGCCATGAATTTACTTTGGCTGGCGTCGAGATTATAGGTTACCGTGGATTGTGGCGGCCCCATCATGATGCCGGGGAGTGTTGCTAAGATGAGACCAATGATGATTGTTCGCATCGTAAACCTCCAAAGATTAGGGTAGCTATTATGCCAAAAGAACAGATCAAGGTGTCTGAAGTAAAACGAACCCGTCAAAAAGGTGGCACTGTTGTCACGGTTGATGAGTTTTTGGGGTTGGACCGTCCGAAAGGCGATCTGGTTTTGAAGGTGGGCCGCGAACAGGTCTCAGTTACGAGCCTGGACCGTATTTACTGGCCCGACGAAAAACTCACGAAGTTTGATCTGCTCAGTTACTACCTGAAAGTCGCTGACTACATCATGCCGTTTTTGCAGGACCGGCCGGCGATACTGCAACGCTATCCGCGCGGCATTAAAGCGCCGATGTTTTTTCAACAGGACCTCGACAGCGCTCCGGAGTTCATCAAGACCGCGCGGCTGACAAACCAGGAGGGACGGCAACTCGATTACGGAGTCTATTCAACTGTCGGTTCGTTACTTCACTTCACCAACCTCGGAACGATCGAGCAGCATCCGTGGCATTCGACCGTCAAGCGACTTGATAAGCCTGACTGGATCGCGATCGATCTCGATCCGAAACGGGCGCCGTGGGAGAACGTGTTGCAGGTGGCGCTGGTGGTGAAACAAGTTGCGGACGAGATCGGCTTGCAGGCTTTTCCGAAAACTTCGGGGTCGTCGGGTATTCATATTTATGTGCCGTTGAAGCCGGCGAATGAGTACGACAAGGTCGGGGAGTTTGCGCGACTATTTGCGACGGAAGTCGCCGGGCGCGCGCCAAAGATTGCGACAGTGGAACGGACGATTGCGAAGCGCAAGAGCACGCAGGTTTACGTCGACTGGATGCAGAATGCACGCGGCAAGAGTTTGGCGGCAGTGTTTACGGCACGTGCCAAACCGAAGGCGCCCGTGTCGATGCCGTTGACGTGGGCGCAGGTCGAGAAGGGCGTGAGGATCGAAGACTTCACGATTGTTAACGTGCCGGAGCTTTTAAAGAAGGGCGACGCCTGGGCCGAATTCTTCAAATCGCGCCAAACACTAAAGTTTTAAGCCACGGATTACACGGATCAACTACACGGATCCGTCCTTGATCCGTGAAAATCCGTGGCATATAATGCTGACCGCGTTATGAACCGAAGCCTGAATCGCTATTATTACTATTACGGCCCGCTCTCCTCTGGGAGGGACGGTCTGGCGATGGGCTGTCGGGGTGCGACGCAGTAGCACTTAAGACAAGTTTCCGTAACCGGCCATCAATCCTGGAGGATTGGTGGCCGGTTTTTTTATGCCCTGAGGTAGCCTGCATGATTAGCACAACCGAAACTCAAACCCCTTTAAGCGACCACGTCGACGTGCGCATGGTCAAACTCGATCCCGATCATCCTGGCTTCCGAGACAAAGAATACCGCGCGCGGCGCAACGCAATCGCCGAGATCGCACTAACCTATAAACCCGGCTCACCGATCCCAGCCGCCCCGTATACGGAGGTCGAACACGGCGTCTGGAGCGCGATCTGGAAAGCACTCGGCCCCGCGCATCGCGAACACGCGTGTGCTGAGTATCTCGCTTGTCTCGAGCGTCTCGAGTTCGATTCCGATCGCATTCCACAACTCGACGAAGTCAGTCGAAAAGTCGAAGCGATCAGCGGCTTTCGGCTCGAGCCCGTCGCCGGGCTTGTCGAGCCGCGCGTCTTTCTCGAATCACTGGCCCGCGGCGTCTTTCTTTCGACGCAGTACATTCGTCATCACTCGACGCCGCTCTACACACCCGAGCCTGACGTGGCTCACGAAATCATCGGCCATGCAGTGACACTCGCGAGCACGCGTTTCGCGGAGCTTAACCGACTGTTTGGCGAAGCAGTCAGCCGCACAACTGACGCCGCCGAGCTCGATCGTCTCGCGCGTGTCTACTGGTTCACGATCGAGTTTGGCGTGTTGCGTGAAGACGGCCGGATCAAGGCCTACGGCACGGGCTTACTATCGTCCGCCGGAGAACTGGCGGAGATGCACAAAGCCGAGCTGCGACCTTTGAATGTCGAGGCGGCGGCAGACCACGTCTACGATCCGACGCACTTCCAGGCAATCCTGTTTTGTGCGGACTCGTTCGACGAAATGTACGAGACGCTGAGAGAGTTTTTGGTCCGTTGGTAACCCAAATACTTATACGACGCTGTGTTTTCGGATGAGTTCCTTGCGGTTTTTGGATCGCGTGACCCAAGACCAGGTCGTTGACAGTGAGTTTCCTAGGAAATCTCGCGCTCGTGGATCCCTTCGTGCGGCATCCACATTGCTATAGAGGTTTCCCTTGCCCACACTTAATTAATCGCAGGCATCTGGCCAGCTCTACCCAGGAGGTAATTATGCTAAGCAAAAGGTTCGTTCTTTTCGTTCCGTTCTTGCTGCTGCTAGCCGTCTTCTTAGCGACTTCCACAGCATTGGCCCAATCAACTTCTACGCTTCAGGGCACCGTCACTGACGCCAAAGGCGCCGTGCTTCCGAATGCGACTGTCGTAGTCAGAAACCGAAGCACCTCCTCTGAGCGCACCACGCAAACTGATAGCGATGGCAATTATCAACTCGCTGCTTTACCGCCGGGAGTTTATTCCGTCGAAGTGAGAGTGCAGGGATTCAAGACCCAAGTCGCCGATCAGGTGACTCTCGAAGTCGCGAAAACGGCAGTGCAAAACTTTCAACTGGACGTCGGCGCCATTTCCGAGCAGGTGCTGGTTTCGTCCGACGTTCCCGTCATCGAAACTGCAACCACTTCAGTGGGCACCGTTATCAACCAGCGAACAGTGCAGGAAATCCCGCTCAACGGCCGCCACTTCGTTGACTTAGGGTTGCTGATTCCCGGTTCGGTCACCCCACCGCAAAACGGGTTTCTTACGGCACCCCTCCGCGGTCAGGGCTCGTTTGCCATCAACACGGCGGGCAATCGCGAAGACACTGTGAACTTCATGATCAACGGCATCAACCTCAATGATATGGTCCAGAACCAGATCACGTTCCAGCCTTCCATCAACACTGTTCAGGAGTTTAAGGCTGACAACTCAACGTTCAGCGCTGAGTATGGCCGCAATTCGGGCGCGATCGTAAACATCGCCACCCGATCAGGAACGAACGACTATCACGGTGAACTTTTCGAGTTTCTGCGCAACGACGCTTTCGATGCTCGCAATTTCTTCGAGCGCACGCCCCAACCGTCTCCCTTTAAACGGAATCAGTTTGGCTTCAACCTCGGCGGGCCGCTGAACCTGCCGTTTTTCGGGGAGGGAGGTTCGCCGTTCGGTTATAAAGGCCAGAACAAAACCTTCTTCTTCTTCAGCTATGAAGGCTTGCGGCAACGACAGGGACTGACGATTTCCGGTGTTACTGTTCCCACGCTTGCACAGCGTGCAGCGGTGACGGACTCAGTAATAAAGCAACTCCTGCCATTCATTCCGGTACCCAACGTCGGCACAAACGGGTTTGCCGGTTCAGCGACGGCCCCGGTGAATATCGACCAATGGACCCTGGATATGAGCCATAGTATCGGGGTTAACGATCGCCTTCATGGCTACTACGCTATTCAACGCGATGAACGCGGTGAGCCGACGCTTCAGGGAAACTCAATACCCGGTTTTGGCGATACGCGCCAATCTCGCCGGCAGATATTTACCCTTAACGAAACTCATACATTCGGCGCGGCAGTAGTTAACGAAGCGCGGTTTGGTTTCAACCGCATCCACATCGCCTTCACGCCGAACGCGCAACTGAACCCCCTCGACTTCGGCATCCATAACGGTGTTACCGAAGCGATCGGTTTACCGCAAATGGCGATTACCGGAACCGGTCTGAACTTCGGTGGCCCGGCCGGCTTCCCGCAAGGCCGTTCCGACACTACTTACGTGCTCTCCGACACGCTGAATTATCTGCATGGTAACCACTCTTTCCGGTTCGGTGGTGAATGGCGGCGCTTCTACAATAACAACACCAACAAGGACACCGGATCATTCACTTTTGCGAACATGGCCGCGTTTCTCGCCGGCACCGCAAACGCGTTCACGGTGACGTTGGGCGACCCCACGCGCGGTGTGACTGACGTTTCGACTGCCATCGCGCAGGGCGCGTTCGGAGCGTTCGTTCAGGACAACTACAAAGTGCGATCCAATCTTACGCTCGAGCTTGGTTTCCGTTATGACTGGTTGATGTCGCCCACCGAACGCTTTGATCGTTTCGTCGACTACGTGCCTGAAGTGAATTCGCTGATCCAGGTCAATCACGGAATCGCCCCGGTCTACCACACCAACTCGAAGAACTTTCAACCGAGGCTCGGTTTTGCATGGGATCCTTTCAAGGATGGAAAGACTTCGATCCGCGGCGCCTATGCGATTCTTGCCGATCAACCAATCACGAATCTGGTCACGGGCAACGGAACAAACCCGCCGTTTGCAACCAACGTCGCGTTGCCGGCGAATACCACCACGCAGCTCTCTAACGCAACCGATCCGGGCCATGCTGTGCCAGGTTCGACGGTATCGCCGAGCTCCTCTGATCCGGAATTCGACGCCGCTTACATCCAATCCTGGAACTTGAACGTGCAGCGCGAAGTCAAACAGGGATTCGCGGTAACGGTCGGCTACTTTGGATCGAAAGGCACGCACCTGCGGCTCACTCGAAACCTCAACCAGACGTTTTTGAATGCCGCGCTTAATCCAGTACGTCCATTTCCGACGTTATCGGCCAACAGTCCGATCGCTGCAGGAAAACCGCTCTTGAACATCACATTCCGTGAAGGTACGGGAAACTCCAATTACAACGCTCTTTGGGTCACCGCAAACAAGCGAATGGGCAAGGGGCTTCAGTTCAATGCCTCATACACGTTCTCGAAATCGATCGATTACAACTCGCAAAGCTCGCAGGGCGTGACCGTGCAGGACAGTTATAACCTGCGCGGGGACCGCGGCCTGTCAGATTTCGACGTGCGTCACCGATTTGTAATCAGCGGGCTATACGAACTGCCGTTCAAGGGTAATCAACTGAAAGAGGGATGGCAGCTCTCGTTTATCGAGCAATCACAGAGCGGAAATCCAGTGACCTTGCTGGCCGGCAATGCCGGAGCAATCGGCGGCATACCAGCCGCGAACGCAAACTCGTTGACTGGTCTCGCCACACTTCGTCCAGACATTACCGGGCCGCTCACGATTTCACCGACGGCCGCGGCAAGCGGGATCGGTGTGCAGTGGTTTCCAAACCTCGTTTGCGATCCGCGACCCGGTGGCTCATGCCCGTCAGGCGCATCCGTCGTGTTGCCGGTGGCGTTCATAAACGGTAAGACCGTATACCATTTCGGCAGCATGGGTAGAAACGTGGTTATTGGACCAAGTTTTCACAATACCGACTTGTCGCTGATTAAGCGCACGAAGCTGAGTGAACGGCAAATGATTGAATTCCGCTGGGAAGTATTTGACGTGTTCAATCACGCCAATTTCGGACAACCCGGACGAACAGCGCAGGTTGGCAGCACGAGCTTTGGTGTTATCACTAACACTCGTTTTCCGACCGGCGATTCAGGATCGTCGCGGCAGATGCAGTTTGCGTTGAAGTACAAGTTTTAGCCGCGGCTTAATCAATGAAATCAGGTCGCCCATCTCTTCGTGGCCCAGCAATGGGACGTGAATAGTGGCTAACTCGTAAACAGGGCGGCGGCGCTCGTAGAGTGTCGCCGCCTGACTTTTCGTTCTTCCAAGCGGGCGATCCTCACCGGCAGATTCGATCCTGGTCCAACACACTTCAAACGGAACATCCAGCCAGACACTTGAACAACCGTACTGGTTAATCAGTTCGCGATTCGCGGCTTCGATCCAGGCGCCGCCGCCGAGTGCGATGACGCCTGCTTCTCCGGCGTGCAGCACTTCACGCAGCGTGTCCGTTTCGATACGGCGGAAGGCAGGCTCGCCGTCTTCGGTAATCAGTTGCGCGGGAGTTCGGCCGGTGCGCGCCGTGATGCTTTCGTCGAGGTCTACGAATGCGACGTTGAGGTGTTGCGCGAGCGCGCGTGCGACAACGCTCTTGCCGCAACCCATAAAACCGGTGATCACGATTCGTTGCGCCATTTCATCTCACCGCGAGTGAATCAAGCAGGGAAAAGAATTCAGGAAAGGAGATCGCCACGCATTCTGAGCCGGCGATCTGAGTTTCGCCGGTTGCAAGCAGAGCGGCGACGGAGAACGCCATCGCAATACGGTGATCCAAGTGTGAGTCGACTAACGTGCCACGCAGTTTCGTTGGTCCAGTCACAGCGAGTCCGTCTTCAAACTCTTCGACTTCGGCGCCCATCGCGCGGAGATTCGTTGCCGTCGTGGCGAGTCGATCGCTTTCTTTCAGTCTCAACTCGCGCGCATCTCGGATTTGTATTCCGCCTTCGATTTGAGAACCGACGACTGCGAGTAACGGTAGTTCATCAATCAACGCCGGGATCATCGAGCCGCTCAACGTTCGTTCTTGTTCACTCGCACTGCTTTTGATGCCGCCACGCACGTGGATAGTTCCAAACGGTTCGTTGCGGTCGCTTTCGACGTCGATGACGGAGATCTCCGCACCCCACGACTTCAGCACGTCGAGAAATGCCGCTCGCGTCGGGTTCAAACCCACGCGTTCGATTGTCAGGTCTGAGCCGGGGAGAAGCATTGCCGCGGCGACAAAGTACGCCGCCGACGAGACGTCACCGGGAATCGTGATTGCGCCTCCGCTTAAACGCGCCGGGCCTTGAATCGATACTGACAAGCCGTCAGTTTCAACCGGCACTCCAAAGCCATTGAAGAGTCGCTCGGTGTGATCGCGTGAGCGTGAGGTTTCGATCACGGTAGTGCGGCCGGTTGCGTTCAGTCCCGCAAATAGAATTGCCGACTTCACCTGGGCGCTGGCGACGGGAAGCTTGTAAGTAATAGGACTGAGTTGGGCGGACCCGTGAACCTTCAAAGGCGCCTTGCCAGCGGTGCTTTCAATTTTGGCGCCCATCAACTCGAGTGGCTCGATGATTCGACGCATCGGTCGCGAACTCAGCGATTCGTCACCGACCAGTTCGGCAGTGAGATCGTGACCAGCGAGGACGCCCGTCAGTATCCGCAGTGTTGAACCACTGTTGCCGCAATCCAGTGGCCGATCCGGGGCAACCAGTTTTCGAGTTCCTGCAACGATCAGTTTTTGGTTAGTTTGCTGGATTGAAACGCCGAGCTCGCGCAAACACTCGACAGTTGATGCGCAATCGCATGCGGTAGAGAAGTTTGCAATCTCAGAACGCCCTGACGCGAGGGCTGCTATGAGCGCGGCGCGATGCGATATGGATTTGTCGCCCGGTAGTTGTAAACGACCATTGATTTGGCGGGCAGGGTTTAGTTTCATGCGATCAATATATGTACGCAGCGGGACATAGGACGGTGAGTATGCTATAAAGTAAACCTCCCGGTCGCAAAGTTCCCTTCAGTCCGGGATTTCCCCCCGAAAAGTTATGGTATTCGCAGAAGAATCAGGCTTAACTTCTACGTCTGCCGCGGCGATACTCTATCCGACCGTCCTGGTCGCGGAAGATTCGCAGGACACGCGCATTATGCTCAAGCGGGCCTTTGAAATAAAAGGCTATCGCGTTTTTGAGGCCGAAGACGGCCAGCAGGCGCTTGATGTAGCGCGGCGCTATCGTCCCAGCCTGATCGTAATGGATCTCAATATGCCTGTTCTTGACGGTCTCCAGGCGATTAAAAACTTCCGCAAACTCGAAGGCCAACACGAACACGTTCCAATCATCGCGATCACAGCTTACGACGTCTACGGCATGGAAGAGGCCGCGCTTGAAGCGGGCTGCAATATTTATCTGAGCAAACCCCTTAATCTGGAAGAGTTCGATCGCGCGCTGAAGAGTCTCGGGTTCATCGTCTAAATTAAGACTCATTCTTGACATCCCCGTATCCAGCATGTTACATCGTCGGACTCCTGATAAGTGTCTGATGGTATAAGAAAGCAGCCAGAGTCCTCGCGCAGTGGCTTTCGGAGAGGTCATGCATAACGGTTGTGACCGTAGAAACGACCGAGTTAAGTTTGCCCAGCCGCATTGACACGGTTGCCACCGCGGCCGCCGCGGTTGCTGA
>JBKPJP010000143.1:0-2641 GCA_046730735.1 Acidobacteriota bacterium
TCAACGATAAGAGTCGAGCGTTTTTGCTAAACGAGCTTGATGGATTTCGAGCTAACACAGGTGTCGTTGTTCTGGCTACGACGAACCATCCCGAAAAGCTCGACGCCGCCATTCTCGATCGGCCCAGCCGCTTCGATCGCAAGTATTACTTCACACTTCCGTCCGACTCTGAACGCCTGTCGTATATCCGCAAATGGAACGACGAGCTTCAGCCCGAGATGCGTGTGACTGAAGCTATGGAGCTTGTTCGCAGGACCGAAGGCTTCTCGTTCGCATATTTGAAGGAGTTGCTGGTTGCCTCGATGATGGAATGGGCGTCTGGCGGAGGCTCAGCATCGATGAACGACGTGATCCGGGCTCAGACAGAGTTGCTGCTCAGCCAGATCAACAACAAGGAGAAGACCAAAGCTGCGGGTCAGTGACTCATCGCGTAGATGACGACGTTGATTCCCACTTTGTATGCCGGCAGGCCGTACTTCGCCGGATAGACAGGATCGTTGATCCATTCCCACGCATCACCCATGTCGCAGTTGCCAGTGATGAACGCAACGATACGACCATTCTTATTTTCTACGCCCGCGTAGTGTGGAACTACACCGCCCTTTTCTGAGGTTATGCCGCGTTGTGCGTTGTAAACGTTCGGTACCTGGACCACCTCTTCGACGTCGAAATATGAATGAAAGATCGGATGGCTCAACGGCAGATCCTTGATTTCATACTCAGGGTCGATTTTGCGAAACTGCTCCCGAACATTGTCCCACTCATACTCACCCCAAAAGTCGTCGAGAAAAATGAAACCGCCGCGCAGGATGTACTCGTGCAGCCGTGCGGCCTGTTCGGGTGATAGATCCATGAAGCCGGGTTCGACGACGTAGAGAATCGGAAAGTCGAAGATGCGGTCGTCGAGGATCTCGAGCGCTTCGGGACGCGGCGCGATCTTCAGATTGGTGCCCGCCCATTCGCGCAGGCCGACGATAAAGTTGTTGTCAGCTTCGGGATAGTCGGTGGTCCATGTACCGCCGCCGTAACCATAACCACGGCGCCCGTAACCGCGTTGCGGTGAATCGTAGATGGTGCGAACGAAGGTGTACTCGCCATACGACTTTCCGGCCGGCTCGTTGGTTGTAGTCGGACGACGTCGTTGACGGAAGTTGCTGAAGTCGTCAAGCGGCCGCTGTGCGAGCGTTGGAATAATTAGGGCCACAATAAGGCACAAGAACACAAAAAGCGGCTTCATTGTTTTGGTCGTGCTCCGGATAACCGGCGGTAGTACTCTTCAACTGCGCGGCGATACTTCTCGGGCGCCGCGCCTTCGTCACGCAAACGCAGATTCGTGCGCCCGCTTTGTTGTTGCAGTTGACGGCTCAACTCGAGCTCGAGTTGGCGCAACGGTTCAACCACGTCAGCCTTCAACAGCGCGGCAGTGGCCGCATCGCCTTCCATCTTGCCGTCGGCCAGTCGCTTGAGCTCTTCGATCACTTCGTCGAGCCGGCCGGCGCCCAAACCACTGGCGCCCCACTCGCGTCGCAGATCCTGCGCTTCACGCAACCGCTCACGGATCTCGGAGGGCAGTTGGCGATTGTCGCCCCAGTCGCCGCCCATCGTTCCCCGACGATCGAGACCGCCGCGTTCTCTACCGGCTTGCGACTGACCGCCGTCCTGACTGCCGCCCGCTTGTTGGCGTCCATCCTGTTGACCACTTTGCGAGCCTTGCTGTCCGGATTGTCCCTGCTGGCCTTGCTGACCCGGCTGTTGTCCAGGTTGTTGGCCTTGCTGCTGACCCTGCTGTTGGCCCTGTTGATTACCCTGCTGATTGCCTTGTTGTTGACCATTGCGTCGCGAAGCTCGCTCCTCCATCGCGCGGCGCAACGAATCTAGGTTGTCGGCGAGTTGTCGCGTGCGATCGAGATTCTCCTCCGCACTCGAACCATTTGGACCACGCGCACTTTGTTCGGCCGCTTGCAGCCGTTCGGAAAGATTGTTGAGACTGCGCTCAATCGCACGCTCGTCAGTGCGCGCACCGCCCTGCTGACCACCATTCAACGACTGCTTGCCTTCGCGAATGCGATCCGCAACGCGATCGCGCGCGAGGGAATCAGCGGCGTCCTTTAATTGACGCGCCGCACGTTGCTGACCCTGACTGCCGCCCGCCATTGACGAGGCCGACTGCTCCAGATCCTGTTGCAAACTATTGACGCTGTCAGCGAGCGTGTCTTTTCGTTCCGACAACTGTTCGCGAGTCTTCTTCGAATTTTCATCCTGCGCGTTCTGACCACCACGGCGCGCGAGATTTTCCATGTCTTTCGCGATCTCACGTTGTCGCGACGCTGCCTGCGCGGCGCGCTGGCGCAGATCCGAGATCTGCTGCTGGCGTCCCGCTGCGCCTGATTGGCCACCACGTTGACCACTCGCCCCACCCATCTGTTGCAGACGTTGCTGCGCTTGTTGTAGTCGATCGAGAGCGCGTTCGTTCTGTGCGATCGACTCCCCGGAGTTGTTGCGCGAATTCGCCTGGGCTTTCTGCATCTCGTCAGCAGTTTGATTGAGCTGTTGGGCCAACTGCTGCATCTGCGCGTCGCGACGCTCGCGCGAGAGACGTTCCAGCTCGCGCGCGGCTTTGCGTGTTTCGTCGATCAACTCC
>JBKPJP010000144.1:0-1893 GCA_046730735.1 Acidobacteriota bacterium
GATCGTCGAGGTTGTAGGTGCTCGGATCGTCCTGATAATTGAGCACCAGCGGTCGAAACAGAGGAACGCCCGTTCGGTGCGCTTCTTCCAGTGTCGTGTAGAGAAACGGCAGGAGCATGTAACGCAATTTCAAATACTTCCGAATGATGTCTTCGTAATACTTACCGAAGCGCCACGGCACCTGATCGTAACCATCGATGACCTTGTGATTGCGACAGAAAGGCGCCAGAAAACTGACCTGATACGAACGAACCAGCAACTCGCCGTTGCCGCGCCCGATAAACCCGCCAACGTCGCTGCCGACAAAAGGCTCGCCTGATAAACCGAGCGAGGTAAACATCGGAATGTTCAACGCGAGGGCATCCCAGGTGCTGTTCGTGTCCCCAGTCCACATCGTCGCGTAACGTTGAATGCCCGCATAAGCGGCGCGCGTAATAACGTAAGGACGGCGGTCGGGTCGCAGGCGCTCGAGTCCTTCGTAAGTCGCACGCGACATCAGGAGGGCGAAGGTGTTGCGATTCTTCGCGTGCGTTGTCTTCTCACCTTCATCGTAGCTCACGACATCAAGTTGATTCTTGCCGGTCTGATCGACGAAGTCAGACGGTTCGTTCATGTCGTTCCAGATTCCGGCGATGCCGTTGTCGGTGTAGACGCGATGCAGGTCGCCCCACCAGCGTCGCGCTTCAGGCATCGTGTAGTCGACAAAAACACTTTGGCCCGGCCACACTCGTGGCACAAACAGATCACCATTCCGACGTCGCTGAAAGAAGTTCTTTTCCAATCCCTGATCGAAGGCGTGATAACGCTCGTTTTTGTCGGGCGGATACTTGATGCCGGGATCGACGATCGTCACGACTTTCACGCCTTGCCGGCCGAGTTTGTCAGTGAGTGCCCGCGGGTCGGGGAAACGTTCCTTGTTGAAGGTGAAGACGCGATAACCGTTCATGTAGTCGATGTCGAGGTGGACCACGTCGAGCGGCAGATCGCGCTTGCGATACTCGTTCACAACTTCTTCAACCATCGAATCAGGGTAATAACTCCAGCGACTCTGTTGATTGCCGAGCGCCCAGAGCGGCGGCAGCGGCATGTGGCCGGTGAGATCGGCGTAGCGACCGAGAATCTTTTTTATCGATGGACCATAGAAGAAGTAGTAATTGAGCTCGCCGCCCTCGGCGCCAAACCACGCGCGCTGCTGCGACGACTTCCCGAAATCAAAATAGCTGCGATAACTATTGTCGAAGAAGATGCCGTACGCGGTACCGCGTTGCAGGCCGAGGTAGAACGGGATCGTCTGGTAGATCGGATCTTTGGCTTCGGTGTAGCCGGGTGTGTCGGAATTCCAGTTGACGAACGAGCTGCGGCGTTTGTCGAGACGCGCGGCTTTCTCCCCAAGGCCGTAAAAGTGTTCGTCAGAGCCGAGTTTCTTCGAAGCGGCGACAAACATTCCGGCTTTTGGATCGAACATCATGCTCGCGAGGCGTCCGTTGGCGTCGTAAGACATCGGACGCTCGTCGGCGTTGATGAGTTGACGAGTGCGCGCATCGCGGAATTCGATCAGCAGTGGTGAACGGTGGATAGTGACTTCGAGCTCGTCGGTCGCGATCGTGATCAGGTCTGATGTTTCGCTGAGGTTCCACCGCGGCGTGGTCCAGTTTTCTTTGGCGATGGCCCACGAGTGATCGCGCGCCGGGATTGGTTTCGTGAATGACGCCCTGACGCGAATCAGATCAGGAGCGAGGACCGAGATTTGGACTTGCGAGTTGTCGTGGCAATTGAGGGTGACGCCTTTGTCAGTTCGTTGCAAACTGACGACAGGGCCGATCTTCTCGAGCTGAGTCAGGTCCTGCGCGGCCGTGATTGTAGACGCGCTAAAGATAGCGAAGAGTATCAGGA
>JBKPJP010000145.1:0-10709 GCA_046730735.1 Acidobacteriota bacterium
AACGTAATCGATAACCCAGTCTGAATTTCCAATCCCAGGAGAACCTACTCGCCATGCAAGTTGAAGCCAGCCGGGGACCAATTGAAGAGCTTGACGTGCAAGCTCTGGCGGTTGCCGTTTTTAAGAATGAGAAAGCCGACAGCGGCTTTTTGAAGAAGGTAGACGAACTATCCGGCGGTCTGGTGCGCTCGGCACTCGACGCGGAAGAGTTCAGCGGTAAAGAGGGAGAGACTGCGTATTTCCACCTTCTTGGAAACGACAGGTTAAAAGCACGTCGTCTATTGCTGATCGGCGTAGGCGACAACGGCGACTACAAGAGCGCAACCGTTTCGCAAATGGCGGGAACTGCGGTTCGCTCGTTGCGCAGTAAGAACGTGAAGTCCATAGCCGTGCTCCCACGGTTCTCCGGTGATGCGCGCGGAACCGCAGCCACGGCCGTTGAAGGCGCATACATAGCTCTGTTCGATCCTGACAAGTATCGCACTGTGGAAAAAGATGAAAAGAAGATCGACCGTCTGGTCGTCGTGGTTGAAGACGCTGACACCGGCGCGCTGCAACAGGGCGTAACGGAAGGAAAGATAGTTGGCGAGTCAGTGAACTTTACTCGTGACCTCGCGAACGAGCCCGGCGCCTACATGACGCCGACCGACATGGCCGAGCGAGCACGCGAGATCGCGAGCGAGTTTGGACTCAGCGTCGATATTCTTGACGAAGCGCGCATGGAACAGGAAGGCATGGGTTCCTTGTTGAGTGTCGCGCGCGGTTCTGAGCAACCTGCCAAGCTGATCATTCTGAAGTACACGCCGACCACTCCTCCTGCTGACAACAAAGAGTTGCTGGCGTTTGTTGGTAAAGGAGTGACGTTTGATTCCGGCGGTATTTCGTTGAAGCCGGGCGAGAACATGGAGTTGATGAAATACGACATGACGGGCGGTGCGACTGTGATGGGAGCAATGCGCGCCATCGCGCAGTTAAAACCCCCGATTCCGATCCTGGGAGTCGCGCCTTGTACTGAAAACCTGCCGTCGGGTAAAGCGACCAAACCGGGCGACGTCGTAAAGGCAATGACCGGCAAGACCATCGAGATCATCAACACCGACGCTGAAGGCCGTCTGATACTCGCCGATGCAATTGCCTATGCGAGGAAACTGGGCGCCACCAGAGTTATCGATATGGCGACGCTGACGGGCGCCGTTTCAATCGCCCTCGGTGACGTCAACGCGGCAGTTCTGGGAACCGATCAGGACCTGATTGACGAGATCATCACGGCGGGCAGGGAAGTCGGCGAGAAGTTCTGGCAGTTGCCGCTCGATAAGGAGTACTCGAAACAGATCCGCTCGGACATTGCCGACATCAAGAACGTCGGTGGTCGCAAGGCCGGGACGATCACGGCCGCGGCGTTTCTGAAAGAGTTTGCAGACGGGCTCTCCTGGGCGCATCTGGACATTGCCGGAACTGCCTGGGGCGACGAAGCAAAGCCTTACAGATCGAAAGGTCCGACGGGAATCGCAGTGAGAACGCTGTTGCGAATCGTAGACCGGGCGAGCCGGAAATAGCGACGGGTGTCGTTAACGGTAGACACCGGTGTCCTCGACTGTTCACACTTTCAAGGTCAGTTGGTAGGTAACGTTCGTTTTTGTTCGGATTTTTGAGAACGGCAGCATGGCATGGCGGTTGTACTGGCGAAGTGCAACTAGCCAAAGGGTGCGAGTCGCCTTAGTTATAGTCCTCGCCCCCTCGAATGCCGCTCGAGGTATTTTGCCCGGCTCCCCTTTGGCACCCCCCAATGCCAAATTGCCATCTCAGTAGCAGCAAAGCAGCCGCAATACTTGCGTGCAGTGGTATACTTCAAGCCGAGTGACGCGGTGTCCTCAGGTGCCCAGGCATCCATCGCCGGCTTTCCGAGTTTAAGAGAAGCACCGTGATCGACTACTACAGAATTTTGGGTGTTAAGACGAATGCGTCTCAGACCGAGATCAAATCGGCCTACCGGAAACTTGCGCGAAAAAGTCACCCCGATCTAAACCCCAACTCCGAAGCCGCACGCCAGTTTGCCTTGTTGTCCAAGGCTTATCACACACTCATCGATCCGCAAGAGCGTGCTTACTACGACGAACAGTTGAAGGCACAGAAGAACCGCAGTTATTCCATTCTCGATTCGAATAATCCGCACGCGAAACGCGCGCGCAATCTCGCGGTACAGGCGAAATGGGATCGTCTGGTTGACGAGGTGCTCGAACGCGACCGGCAGGAGGATCGAGAACGGCAGCGCGCGGTGTTCACTACAGTCTCGTTGTTCTTATCCACGTTCTTTCTGGCGATGATGCGGCCGCAGTTGTGGCATGTGTTTTCGACGATGGGGCGCGTGATAGTGCTGACGTTGTTTGTGATCGGTGTTTGGCATCTCGCGAATCGCTTGCGCGAATACCTGGCCCATTACACGTACAAGCCAAAGCCGATTCAAGGATCGATCATCACTCAGGAGGCATTGCCGGAACAGCCGTTTACACGTTTCTCAGCGTACACGTTTCTGCTCGTTGGATATGCGCTGAGTGTTGGTATCGGGCTGTACATTGGTTGGCACATGCAGGACTTCTTCAGTGACGTGACACTGCTGTTTCGGCATCGTGTGATCGCGGTGCAGTCGAGCATGATTCTCGATCTGATCTTCTATCCTCCAATTGCCGTGCTCATAGTTGATACGGTGCACGGTCTCGTCTCCCGCATCGATTAGTACGGATAAATCCTGTTCAATCGTGTAAATCCGGTCTGAATTCGTGTATAGTTGTCGTCCCGCGCGTTGCCCGAATCTACCGGCAAAGGAGCACGAAAATGGCCAATAACGTAAACCAACGCCAGTTTCTTGCTTTGAAACTCGAGGCTATGAGCGAAGCTGAAGTGGGCGAGGTTTTGGATTACATATCGACGATGGAATCGAAGCTACGGTCCAAAACAGCGCCATCAGTGGGTGAGGACGAACTTTTGGCGACCCTCGTCGATGCCCGAGAAAATCGCCGCGCTCGCCAGGCACACGAATGGGAAGTAGTGCGGCGTAAAGCGGAACGGCGAGCGGCAGTAAAGGTTTGATGGGCCACGAAAAAGCACAAAAGGCACAAAAACGAATTTGCGCTTTTTGTGCGTTTTTATGGCTGCTTTGCTTTCCAGTCCTGGCTCAGGACGCCATTCACCAACAACAGCAACGTCTAAATTCCAGTGACGTAGAGGAGCGTCGCGACGCGGTGATGCGACTCGGCTCGATGCGTCTTGAGGCAGCGTCACGAGCTGTTCTTCCAGCGCTACAAGATGCGGCGCCAATCGTCCGTGCCACCGCGGCAAAAGCAATCTTGTCGCTTGGCAGTGAAGCGAGTGTTGCTCATCTATTGCCGTTACTCAACGACAAAGACGAGTTCGTGCGTCGCGAAACAGCGTACGCGCTGGGCCTGACTAAGAGTCGCGCTGCGACGGCCGCGTTGAGCGAACGATTGTTGAGTGATAAAGAAGACGGTGTGAAAGCGGCGGCTGCGGTGGCGTTAGGAGAGATCGCTGATGAAGCCGCTGTTGTGCCGCTGGTTCAGGCGTTAACGTCAACCAAAAAACCAAATGACTTCGTGCTCCGCGCTGCTGCGGTTGCGCTAGGAAGAATCAAGAGCCGCGCCGGCACCGCCGCACTCGTCTCGACATTGAGTAACGAAAAACTTCCTTCCGATGTGCGCCGCGAAGCTGCACGATCGCTCGGCTTGATCGGCGACCCCACCGCCGCTCCGGCATTGAAAGCCGCATCAACAGCAGCAGACCCATTCCTCGCGGAAATCGCCTTCGAAGCACTGAAGAAACTAAACCGCGGGTAAACGCAAATCGACGCGGATCAGCTTAAATTCTGATCCGCGTCAACCGTGTGATCCGTGATTAATTTTCTATCTTCTCGCCGCGTCCGTGGCCCTTCTTCGCAGCCTTTGATGCTGCCGGTATTGGCAATCCAACACCACCTGATAGCGACTCGCTCGACGTATCGGCCACCTCCGCGCCCTTCTCCATTTCGTGGATCAGCGCGCCGCCGGAACTCTTCGAGAAGATCAACTTGTTGCGAATACCGTCAACGTCGACGTGCACCAGATCTCCCAAACCAATCTGGCCCGTGGCGACAAGGTTCGAAAGTGGATACACCAAAAATCTTTCCACCGCTCGCTTCAGGTGACGCGCACCGTATTTGTAGTCGAGCCCTTCCTTCATCAGCATGTCTTTCGCCGATTCGGAACACTGAAACACAAACTTGGTTCCGGCCGACTGCATGATGCGATCCTGCACCGCCTGCAATTCGAGATCGAGAATCTGCCGCAGGTGGTGTTCCTTCAACGAACGGAACACGACGACCTTGTCGATGCGGTTCATGAACTCAGGAGAGAACTTCCGCCGCGCGGCCTCGACCGCAGTGCGATAGATCTTCTGATCCACTTCGGTATCGTTCGGAGACCGCGTACCTTTACCCGGCGCGAATCCGATACCGCCTGAGATCAACTCCGACATCTCGCGCGCACCGAGGTTCGAGGTCATAATCACCATCGACTTCGAGAAGTCGACGCGTCGATTGTCGCCTAAAGTTAAAGTGGCTTTATCGAGAATACCGAGCAGCAATTGCCACAAGCTATCAGAAGCCTTTTCGATTTCGTCGAACAGCACGAGCGAGACTTTCATGTCGTCAGTGTGCATTCGATCGAGGTTCTCCTGTGTAAGCATCGGGGAAGTTTCACGATGCCCCAGGTAACCCGGAGGCGAGCCAATCAGTTTCGCGATTTCGTGTGAGTGCTGAAACTCCGCGCAGTCGATCTTAACGATCGCGTTGGGATCGCCGTAAAGCACTTCGGCGGCAGCTTCGATCACACGAGTCTTTCCGGAGCCTGTCGGTCCGAGAAAAAGCATCGTTCCGATAGGCCGGTTTGGGGGATTCATGCCTGCCAGAAAAATCTGATACAGGCCGCTCATACGTCTGACCGCACGTTCCTGACCCACGATTCGCGCCGTCAACCGCTCCTCAAAATCCTGAGCACGCGGGCTCTTTTGATCGGGATCGAGGAAAACTGTACCTGTATTATTCATGTCTCTAGTCATCACTTCTTCAGCAAACATCGGCTCGCTCCTTCGGCCCTAAATCCACTGGCCCACTGCCTCACTTGCAAGGAACGATCCGCACATAGAATTGATGCATCGGTAAGAGTTTAAGGTTCGCCATCTCGGTTTGAGTGCCTGAACCGAGGCTACCGGGTGCTAATGTAACTGCTGCGTGACATTTCCTGTCAAGAACTTAATGACAATTAATTGCACGTTTTCAGCCGTGGCCACACGGATTAACGCGAATTAGTCGTAGTACTCGAGGCCGAGGTGCGTAATTAAATCCTCACCACGCAGATGTCGAAGCGTGTTTTTGAGCTTCATTAACTGAATGAAGATGTCGTGCTCGGGGTACAAACCCGGCGCGGTTTGCGGAGATTTGAAGTAGAACGACAGCCATTCCTGCACGCCCTTCATGCCTGCCCGTTGTGCGAGGTCAAGAAACAAAGCCAGGTCGAGGACGATCGGCGCCGCGAGGATTGAGTCGCGACAAAGGAAGTCGATCTTGATCTGCATCGGGTAGCCGAGCCAGCCGAAGATATCGATGTTGTCCCAACCCTCCTTGTTGTCGCCGCGCGGTGGGTAATAGTTGATGCGCACCACGTGTGAGAAGTCTTTGTACAAGGCCGGATAGACTTCGGGCTGGAGAATGTATTCGAGCACTGACAACTTCGACTCTTCTTTGGTCTTGAACGAATCGGGATCGTCGAGCACCTCGCCGTCGCGGTTGCCCAGAATGTTGGTGGAGTACCAGCCGTGCAAGCCGAGCATGCGCGACTTCAGTCCGGGCGCGATGATCGTCTTCATCAGCGTTTGTCCGGTCTTGAAGTCCTTGCCGCAGATCCCGAGCTTGTTCTTGTCGGCGAGCGTCATGAGCGCCGGAATATCGACCGTCAGGTTCGGTGCGCCGTTCGCGAAGGGAACTCCCGACTTGAGTGCGGCGTAGGCGTAGATCATCGAGGGCGCGATTGCTTTGTGGTTGTCGCGCATCGCCTGTTCGAAGGAGTCGAGGGTCTTGTGTACTGCGTGCGTTTTTAAGAAGACTTCAGTCGAGGCTGCCCAGATCATCACGAGGCGCGAGCATCTGTTTTTGCGTTTCCACTCAGCGATCTCGTCGATGAGTTGTTGGGCCAGTTCAAACTTGTTCTTGCCGGTTTTGACGTTCGTCCCGCTGAGACGCTTCACATAGTTTTGGTCGAACACTGCCTTCATCGGTTTGATCTTGCGCAGCGGTTCTTTGAGTTGGCCGAGCAGTTCCTTTTCGAGCACACCGGCGTTCAGCGCTGCGTCATAGGCGGAGTCAGGGAAGATGTCCCAGGCGCCAAAGACGAGATCTTTGAGTTGGGCCAGTGGTACGAAGTCTTTGATCAGCGGCACGCGATTCTCGGTTCGTTTGCCGAGACGAATCGTTCCCATTTGCGTGAGACTGCCGATGGGCTGCGCGAAACCTTTCTTGATGGCTTCAACACCGGCGATGAACGTGGTGCTGACCGCGCCTAACCCTACGAGTAAAACTCCGAGCTTTCCTTCGGCGGGACTGATCTCGGCTTGCTTTGCAACTGGCATCTGCGGTTCTCCTGAAAAAAATTTTAGCGATGATACTGGCCGCGAGTAGCTCTGAACCGACAAATCTTGCGCATTATTGGCGACGCCTTGCGCCGTCCTTGCTTTGCGAGACGAGACCTTTGCGAAATTCGCGTGGTGTTGCGCCGGTGGCAATGCGAAATGCTTTGGTGAAGTGACTACCGCTCAGGTAACCGACGCGCGCTCCGACCTGGGTGACTGAAAGATCTGTTTCGGCTAGTAGCAACTGTGCTCGCGTAGCGCGAATGCCGGCGAGATAGTTGTGCGGGGAGGTGCCGGTCAGTTTTTTGAAGAGACGCGCGAAGTGAAAGGGCGAGAGATACGACGCGGCGGCGAGAGACTTGAGCGTGAGATCCTGATCGAGTTGGGTGTGCATCAGTTCGATCGAACGTCGAATACGTCTATCGATCAAACCGACGCGCGAGAGTTCGAGGTCTTCAGAGAGTCGTGGCGTGGAGTAGTTTCTCAAAATATGGACCAGCGTTTGTTCGACTAACGCGTGCATCACGATCTCTTTGCCGGGTTTTTCGGCAGCAAGCTCAGAGACAAATTCGCTCAGGAGGGTGTCGAGGCGTTGATCGCCGTGGGTGTGTTCGCTCGTGAAAGTGACGATCGATTTCGGCGGGATCAATTGCATCG
This sequence comes from Acidobacteriota bacterium, assembly GCA_046730735.1. GTDB lineage: Bacteria > Acidobacteriota > Blastocatellia > Pyrinomonadales > Pyrinomonadaceae > PSRF01. Next base: position 7,330 of record JBKPJP010000145.1, read on the forward strand.
ACGTCGCATGCTGAATGACGAGCGATGCGGAGATGGTGAGAAAAAGTAGTTCGACCTTACGAGCTTTAGCCGTGATGCTCGTATTTGGTTCAAGCACTACAAGCTCAGCTTCTTTAAGCGCGCGTTGTACGTCGCCTATCGTGTAATCGATTTCGCCACTCAGTGTCGCCAGCAGTGAGTATCCCGAGGTGGCCTGGTTCTGCCATGTGAGTTGTTTAGTGCGGCGATAGTAGACTGAGAACTCCGGCGAGACAAAGAAGCGGTTGAGCTGTGGCAGGGGACGAGTCACTACTTAACTTTATGAATATTTCACACAAAGGCGCAAAGGTTACACAAAGGCACAAAGAAATCCTTTGCGTCTTTGCGTAACCTTTGCGCCTTTGCGTGAAACCACTCTCACGAATTCAGCATTCGCGCCGGGTCATTAGTGATCACCGCGTCAATGCCCATTTCGCGCGCGCGTTCGATCCAAATAGGATCGTCAACAGTCCAAACAGCAACGTGCAGACCTGCCTGCTTCGATTTCTCGATTAACGCTTTACGCGCAAGTCGATGATGCAATGCAACTGCCATCGCACCGATCTCAGTCGCCCTCGAAATAACGCTTTGATCCGTGAACACACGATCAAAGAGCGCTGCTGTTTTAATCTGCGAATCTACTTCTTTGAGAATCTCGAGCGCCGCCAGTTGAAAACACTCAACCACGACCCGTTCCTTAAAGCCGTGCTCCTCGATCATGCGGCAACACGCTTCCGCCAACGGCCTGTACTCGTCAGGCGAGTCGCATTTCATTTCAAGATACAAACTCGCGTTGTTCGACTGAAAGAATGTGAACAACTCGCGCAGACTCGGAACCCTTTCGCTTGCAAACCCGGGAGCAAACCAACTACCAACATCTATCTTGCTAATCTCCTGCGCGCTTAGGTGAGCAACACGTTGATTGAGCCCGCCGGTGCGACGCAGAGTGCTGTCGTGGATCACAACCGGAACACCGTCGCTTGCTAGTCGAACGTCAAACTCAATCCCATCCGCCCCGACTGCGATCGCTTCGCGAAACGCGGCCATGGTGTTTTCCGGAGCCACGGCTGAGGCTCCGCGGTGACCGATGATTAACGGCAGCGACATGGAACTACCCGGCTGGCGGTGAGGGATTGTGAACGATGCGTTTTAGCTTGATATCAAACGTGCCGTAATCAGTCTTTACACGACCGGCGACCGGAATACGTTGCGCGTCGTCAGTGATCCAGATCGAGAACTCGCCTTTCTCATCGTCAATCAGCCGCTCTGGTCCAAACAACTCCGGATTAACGCGCAGCACATTAACGCGACCAAGGATCGTCTTCATGCGTTTCTTCTCGACCACCTTCACAGGGATCTTGTAAACCTTGCCGCCGTCACCAACAAAGACTTCAAAGGTCTTGCCGACAGCGAGTGGCTGAGTGCGAATGAAGTAGATGGCGGATAGAACGTCCTGCAACTGTCCGGAGAAGTCGGTGATTGCGCGACGCGGTTCCGCATCCGGATTGTTCGGATCGCGCGAAGTCCACGTCATCTTTCCCTGCGAACGATCGAACGTTGATTCTGTCGTCCGCACACGTTTGCCCTGTTCGTCCAGGATCGTTGTCTTTTGAACTGTGAAGGAGATTGGTTCGACAGTTGATTCGACGCGTTCGCGAAACTTCAGATTGAACAAGCGCGCAAAGAAACCTTTGCTCGCGACGTCGGCGCTGAACGTGAGTGCGTACGGGTTTGATTCCGCACGAAATTTCAGATCTGCGACGTCAATGTTTCGGAGTAAGGCACGCGAGAACTCGGCTTCGAAGTGCAGTTCCTCAACGCGCTGCGCCTGCGCCGCGATGCTAGTGGCGAGTGCGAGCACGAAAATAACGATGATGGTTTTTAACTTTCGCAAGGTGAAAATCAGAAGTAATAAGTTTTAATCAGTAGCAGACCCCACGCAATGATGAGCCCGAGTGCGGCCCGGTACTCTCGATATCGAAGATAGAGGCTACCATCGAATCTGTTTTCCGCCGACTCATTTTGCCGAAACGGCGTAACTCGGGGAAAGAAAAGGGGCACCGCTCGCCGATATGTTTCAAAGTCTTTGCCAAAGAGCTCTGCCATTGTCGAGGCTTCGACGCGCATCACTGGTAAATAGATGCCAAGAAAGAGGGCGGCAAACAGCAGCCCGAGGACCAGCCGGCCCGATGCGATCGTGAAGCCGAGACCGAGCAGGAAACTGCCGAGATAAAGCGGATTGCGCGTGAATGCGTATGGTCCCGAGGTGGCGAGTTGTGCGTTTTTGCGGATATGTCCCGCGGCCCACGCGCGCAGCGCCAGACCGAGCAAAGAAACTGATGCGCCGATGGCGAGGGCTTTCGGAGTGGGTCGTGCGAAGAAGATGAACGCAGCGCCGCACAGAAACCCGAGCGGCACTCGCCAACGCTGAATCCACGTTCCGCCTCTTCGCATTCTCTTCTTTGCGTCTTTGCGTGAACTTTGCGGCTTGGCGTGAAATATTTCTCGCAAAGGCGCAAAGGTTTACGCAAAGACGCTAAGACAACCTCCGGCGTATAGCCTCGAATACCCTTTCAACTTCGATATCCATGCAGATCCACTTCGAACACGATCGTCGATGGCAATCCACGCGACAGTCGATATCGTTTCGCTCCACACAAATGTCCTCAGACCGCGGGCTCCCGTTTCGCCACCACTCAGTTGGTCCAAACAGACCGACGATCGGCGTGCCCGCTGCGACTGCGATGTGAGTCGGGCCAGTGTCGCCGCCGACGTAAACACTCGCGCCGCGCGCCAGTGAATAGAAACCTTTCAACGACAGACTGACTGGCATCGCTTTCCCGGAGACCGACGAACGACGAACACCTTCAGCAAGCTCGAGCTCGCCCGGACCGTAAGTCACGAGCGACGAAATACCATAACTGGACCACAGCCGATCCGCCAGTTTGCCAAATCGATCGACACTCCATAGTTTCGTCGGCCAGCCACCGCCCGGATTCAGGATCGCGTACTTGCCGCCGGTCTCCGCGGCAATATCTCGAGCCTCACGTTCCTGGCCGTTTGTGACACTAATAGGAAAGGAGAGTTCTTCGGGGACGGAAATTCCCAAAGCGCCTTCGAGCAACAGGAGCGCTTTGCGAATGACGTGGACGTTGGCGGGTACGTCGATTCGTTTCGAAAGCAGAAGGGAACTCGCGGGCTCGCGTAGTCCGGCGCGAGAGTAGCCAAAAACACGTTGCGCGCCCGAAAGGCGCGCTATTGAAGCGGATTTGAGAAGTCCCTGGAAGTCTAAAGCGACATCGAAGGCTGAGGCGCGTAACCGACGTAACTGCTGGCGCGGTGCCCGCAGCGTCTCCCCAGAC
>JBKPJP010000146.1:0-5215 GCA_046730735.1 Acidobacteriota bacterium
CTCCTACGCCACCGAAGGTAGTAACGATGATCGGCAATCTCGAACTGGACGACCTTGTCGAAGTCCGGATCGAGAATCTGGAAAAGTGGGCCGAAACCAACGACGCTACCAAGCTCGTACCGTACATAAACGGTCGCGCTATCATCGGAAACTATCCCGAGGAACTCCACCTTGAAAGGGGTCGTTTGATCTATCACCTGGAGATTACTCCCGAGAATAAAAAAGTTTGGATCGATCTGCTCGGCGCACCGCACACGCTGAGAGAACCGGCCACGCTAAGTGTCGGACTCGAGAAGAACTCTGCTTTCGACAGCGTGTTCCAGACTAATCCGGTGACTCTGACAGTGATTTCACCGGTCTACGGTTTGATTGCTCTGGTCGTAATCCTTGGCACTTTGTTTTTTATGATCTGGCTCGTCCGCAACACCAATGTAATTCGCGAGCCCGGCCCGCCGCCGGCTCCAGGAAAGCGACGTCCTTACAACCTGGGTCGCGCCCAAATGGCGTTTTGGTTCTTCCTTATCTATGCATCGTATATGTCAATCTGGCTGGTTACAGCCGCTCTCGACACGATAACCAGTTCACTGCTCGCACTGATGGGCATCAGCGCCGGCACGGCTCTCGGTGAGGCTTTGATCGATACAGGCAAAGATACGACCAAAGCAAATCAGTTGCAGGATTTGACGGCGGAAAAACAGGCGCTCGATCAGGGCATTGCTCAAACCCAGGCAGACCTGGATGCCATCGATCCCTCATCGCCGTCGGCCACAGATGTGGCAAACCGCGAATCCCTGGTCAGGCAACTCACGGAAACGCGCACACGCATGAACCAGATCGATCAGCAACTGCGCACTTTCAACACTCAACAGTCGGCGCCTACTTCATCCGGTTTTCTGCGCGACATTCTTTCCGATTCCAGCGGGTACAGTTTTCATCGTTTCCAGATTTTTGCCTGGACAATCGTGCTCGGTATCATTTTTGTTTCGTCGGTTTACAATAACCTGACGATGCCTGAGTTCAGTACGACTCTGCTGGGTCTGATGGGACTCAGTGCCGGCACCTATATCGGTTTCAAGTTTCCCGAGCAGAAGTAATGGAACGACGCGGACCGGCCATTGAGCCAAAAGAGATCAAGCACGAAGACGATTTCAACGTGACCATCACGTGGGGCGACGACCGGCGCTGCCGTTATCGGGCCGCCGAACTCAGACGCGCGTGTCCGTGCGCGCAGTGTGTCAACGAATGGACAGGTGAGCGCGTGTTGAAGGCCGAGAGCATTTCTGACAATATTGAAATCCGCGACATCAGCGTTGTCGGTCGCTACGCGCTCAACTTTCGCTGGAGTGACGGCCACGAAACAGGAATTTATAGTTTTCGTTACCTGCGCGAATTGTGCGAGACTCAGGATCAGTAACTATGAACGAACGCGATTTTTTCAACGAAAAAGAAGAGGTAAAGAAGGCGACGTACAGTTGTCCTCATTGCCGTGAGCGTGCCGAATACGACGTGCGCTGGCTGAAGCGTACGCGCAAAGCACAACTCCCGCGCGGCGCAAACGAACAGGACAGGGCGCGTTTTCAAAAATCGCGAGACTATCTGGTGCGCATCGACGACATGCTGGCGTGCCGGAATGTTCGTTGCCGCCGGCGTTTTGAGATTCCCAGTTCGCAATCGGTAGTTTTCATCTAGCTCAAACAGATCAAGCAAAAAGCTGACACCCGTCAGATAGAAACTCCAGACCACCTTAGCAAAATGCCCGAAAAACGAGGCCTAAATGATGGCTTGGGTCTTGCACTGCGCGCAGTCAGCTATGCTTGAAACACAACAATTCGCCGGTGCGTCCAAAGTTAATACGTCGTTTCTGACTCCGTTTGAGCGACGACTTGCCCCTCGGGTCCTGCCTCGCATTCCGTCGTGGCTGGAGACATATCATTTGACCATGCTGACGCTGGTTTGGTCGTCACTCATCCTGCTGTTCTCTTACTTCGCCGCGCGCGACCTGCGCTGGCTCTGGGGAGTGTCGGCGATGATCGCGTTGCAATACGTGACCGACCACTACGACGGCAAGGTCGGAAAGTATCGCGGCACGGGACTCGTGCGCTGGGGTTATTACATGGATCACCTGCTGGATTATTACTTCCTGTGCTCGGTGATCATTGGTTATGCCTTTATTCTTCCGGAACGTTCGCGTTACCAGATTCTGATCACGCTCGCGATCTGTTCCGGGTACGAAATCAGCACCTTTTTGGCGTTTGCAACGACGGATCGGTTCAAGATCAGTTATTTCAAACTAGGGCCGACCGAATTTCGTGTAGCGCTGATCATTATTAACGCGTTGTTGGTGATGTACGGTACGCGCAAGATGGTTAGTGGACTGAAGTACGTGAATATCGGCGCCGCCATCGGACTCGCTGTCATCATCTACCGCACGCACAAAGCCATCTGGGCTTTAGATATGGAACACAAGAAGGGGCAAATTGTCCCGTGAGCGCAATTCTGTCTCGCAAAGATGCCTTACTGTTCTGTTAGTTGTGTACGGTTTACGACCGTACAGATCCGGTAATGGAGTGCTCCCGAAGAAAAATTTCAGCGGAAGTGGCCCTTTTTTCGTGGAGCATGCGCGTTAACGGATGTGGCCTATTCTTTGCAAGCCCAATCGCAGTCGCAGGTTCTAAGGTCTGGTAATTTACGGAACTGTAAGGCGGGAAATTCGTTGAATACATTCAGATTCAAACGAAACTCGAAAAACTAAGCAATGTCTGAGAAGAAAACAATCAAGGTTATCAAAAAGGGCGAAAAAGCTCGTCCAATCGTTAAAGCAAAGGCTGCAACCGCTCGCGATACGGCGCGTGATATGGTGGAGACGGTTACCAATTGGGTTGCCGAGTTCCAGCAGAAGCGACGGGTTGAGACCACAAACGCGCTGAGGCTGCTTTCCAAGACACCTCGGGGCAGTGAAGCCTAAGCACCACTTATAAGAACGGCCGCACTTTAAGAACTACGGCGCGAGACGGCGAAAGTCATCTCGCGCCCTTCGTTTTTCGTAATAAAGTTTGACACTCCGTTTCTACTGGCGCTAGCATCACGCCTGATCCGAACAATCAGAGTGGAGGCTGAGTTATGGTAAGAAGGAGTTCTCCACCAAAGTCGAAGCGACAACAGGCGCGGCCGGTGTTCGACAGTATCCGCAAGCCTGGCGCGCCTCCCGGTCATCCGATATCCCGAGCCAAGCCGGATGAGGTTGCGCGGCCGGCCGGGCGTAAGGCGAAACATAAACAACGTCCCGAAGCGACAGAAGATGACGACAGCTGAACTTGCCACCTCGCGAGCGTTCATCGCCCATGCCGCGAATTTTTTAGTGGGCGACTATCTGCCGAAGATTGAGCGCTGTCTTGAAAAGCTTACTGACGAGCAGATCTGGTGGCGTGCAAACGAAGAGTCAAACAGTATCGGAAATTTGATCCTGCACCTCTGCGGCAACGCTCGCCAGTGGATCATCTGCGGCGTCGGCGCACAGCCTGACAATCGCGACCGCGACTCCGAGTTTGCGCAACGTGAAATTATCTCTCGCGCGGAGTTGCTTTCATTACTTCGTTCGACCCTCGCTGAAGTCGACAACACCCTTCGCGATCTCGATCCTTCGGTGTTGTTGGAGCAACGCAAAATCCAGGGTAACGACGTCGAGATACTGGAAGCCATCTTCCACGTCACCGAACACTTCTCGATGCACACCGGTCAGATCATCATGCTGACCAAAATGTTCACCGCCTCGGATCTTCGCTTTTACGAGTTTGACGACGATACACCAGTCAGGACCTGGCATCCTTAGTAGATCATGAGTACTTGATCGTCAAGGGACCAATCTCAGCAGGCGATTACTCAAGCTCCATCGCAGAAAATTGTGTTGCAAACTCTTTTAAGATCCTTTCCGTTTCCGCTTTTGCGCGCGCTTCCTGTTCGGCTTTAGTCAGTTTCTGTGCGTCTGGATCCTCTTCGACGAAGAGGACGATACTAAGGTAAATAACATATCGTCCCTTCCTTAGAACTAAACTGGCGCCATTACGTTCTGGTAAAAACGCTTCATCACCAAATCCGGTCAACTCCTGAGGGTCACGTCTGAACTGCAAAAAGCTTCTAATCTCTTTCTTCGCATCATCGACTGACCCGCGGACGGCGACGGCAACTTTTACAATCCGGTTTGGTATGGACCATACCTGAACAACGACCTTGGACTCCGGAGTTCCAAAAGGTGGCAAACGCCGATGTTGCCAACCAGGTAATTTGGATTCGAGGTGAGTGGTGATCTTCTCTGAGAGTCCATCCAGATCTTCTTTCCCTTGAGTTTGTGCTAAAGCAAGCACCGCCAGGATGATTCCAACACTTATCAAAGTTTTCATTTCACTCTCCCGTGGTCCACTCAACGAATTCGCCGATTTTTGTTAACATGCAATGGTGACAAAGAATACTCACAAGATGGGTTCGAAGAAGTCCAGTAGCGCCAAGACGCCAGCAAAGCGGCGAACATCGGCAACCTCGAAGAGTAAGAAGTTATCGAAGTCAGGCCGCAAAGCTGGTAATGGGACGGCGGTTGCAAAAGACGCTGACGACGAGGCGCGACATTTGGAGAAAGCAAACGCTCACTTATCCAAGGCTTGGCAAAATATATACGAAATCCGCACCGGAAAGCGGAAAGCTAAGCCACCCTCACTAAAATGGCTAAAGTCACTTATGATGCGGACATCTATATAAGATACAAGCGTCAACCTCTGCCTCGCAGTTTACTAAAGTGCGTCAAATTGAACTTGGAACAAGTACGCCGAAGGCGTTGGCAAATTACAGCCCAGAGTTGGGAGCGCAGCGACAACTCTGGGGTTGGTCCATCAAATATACAAACCACCCTGAAAGGGTTCGCCACGAGACGAACCCTTTCAGGGTTAACCGCTTTCTGTATTTATTCAATCCCCAGAGTTGTCGCTACGCTCCAACTCTGGGCTGAAATTAGGGAACGCCTTCAGCGTATTCCTGTCGAGATTCAAACTGACACATTTACCGTTTTACATGTCTGTTGTGTCTTCATGTCTTTTGTGGTTAAGATTTGCTCGGAAGCAGAAATCCTTTCCTTTCAAGGAGCCTAAGTTCAAATGACGTATATCGTGGCCGAGCCGTGCGTTAACTGTCGCTACACTGACTGCGCGCTTGTTTGTCCGGTTGAGGC
>JBKPJP010000147.1:0-7760 GCA_046730735.1 Acidobacteriota bacterium
CGAATTGACTCATCAAAAACCCACTCCAAATGGCATTCGTTGCCTCATTTAAAAACCCACTCGAAATAGAGTGTGTTTCCCTCCAGTGTTTGACAGGCACTGGAGGTGATGATGAGGCTAACGATGAAGGCAAGGCAGGAAGTTACCAAAGCGACCGCCGGTCAATATCGTGGCGCGAGCAAAAAAGAAAAAAGCAAAATTCTGGACCAGTTTATCGCTGCCACTGGTTATAGTCGCTGGTATGCGCGGCTGGTGTTGCGGCATGAAGGTCGTCGGATACAAACCGACAAACGAACTATCGTTGTGGTGGAGCGCAAGTCGAGTACTAAAAGAAAGCGCACGCGTTACTATGATGAGAAGGTACAAACAGCACTGGTAAGACTGTGGCGGGTGATGGATTACATTTGCGGCAAACGACTGCAGCCCTGGCTGCCGGAACTGATCACAGTCCTCGAGCGCCACAACGAGTTCCGTTGCGATCGCGAGACGAAAGCAAAGCTGCTAGGCATCAGTGCTGCTAGTATCGATCGCTTGTTGAAACCAGAACGGCGCAAATATGAGTTGCGTGGTCGTGCTGGCACAAAGCCAGGAACACTGCTGAAAAAGCAGATCCCGATTCGCACCTTTGCCGAGTGGGACGAGCAACGACCAGGCTTCGTCGAGATCGATCTGGTAGCGCATGACGGTGGCCTCGGCGCCGGCGACTATTGTCAAACTTTAGATGTCACTGATATTGCCACCACCTGGACCGAGACCATGGCGGTACGCAACAAAGCGCAAGCCTGGGTCTTCACAGCTTTGAAAGAAATGCGCCAAAAACTGCCTTTTCCGTTGCTCGGCATCGACAGTGACAACGGTTCCGAGTTCATCAACACCTATCTGGTGAGCTACTGCCAGCAGCAAAAGCTGAGTTTCACGCGCTCGCGGCCTTACCGTAAAAACGACAACTGTTTTGTCGAGCAGAAGAACTATTCAATTGTGCGGCGTGCGGTCGGCTATCAACGTTATGACACGGAGTTGCAACTGCGCTTGCTCAATGAGCTGTATGCGACCTTGCGGCTCTACAGCAACTTCTTCCAGCCGACGATGAAACTGACCTCGAAGGAGCGGGTGGGCAGCAAAGTGACTAAGCGTTATGATCGCGCCCAAACTCCTTACCAACGGGTGTTGGCAACGCCCAAGGTGAGCAAAGCGGCGAAAGAACGATTGCGCGCTCAATACCAAACCTTGAATCCGGCCGCCTTGAAAAGAAAGTTGATGCGTTTACAGGAGCAATTACTGAAATCGACGGGTAGCAGCAAACCAGTGCGAGTGCGCCCGCCACAATGCCGCAACCATCGTTATTTCACTAAGCAGCTCGGAAGCTAAGAGAATGAGTTTATCGCTTTACGGAGTACCGGATGGGCAGAAGAAAGGGCAGAGCGCTTGGCCCTGCCCATCCGTATACTCACCGACGACGGCGCTCGGGTCGCTCTCCAGCGTTGCCCTATCCTCCGCGCCGGCGAACCCGACTCTAACACAGCGCCTTTGCCAGGCGGCCATACAGCGGCAATTTATCACTCACATTTGGAGTGGGTTTTTAGTTGAGGCAACGAATGCCATTTGGAGTGGGTTTTTACGTGAGGCAACAGGTGCTACTCGTACCTAAGCGCAACCAGCGGATCTACTTTTGTCGCGCGGCGTGCGGGAATGGCGGCAGAGATAATTGCGACAACAGCCAGCAACGTCGCCACACCCGTGAACGTCACCCAGTCAGTTGCGCTGATGCCGAATAGAAGGGCTTGCATCACACGCGTAATGCCAAGTGCACCAAGAAGACCGATACCGATGCCGATCAGGGTTAGAATCACACCCTTTCCGACGATCAACTTCAACACGTCTCGTCCTTGTGCGCCCAGCGCCATTCTGATCCCAATCTCGCGCGTATGATGTGAAACCGTGTAAGAGATCACGCTGTAAATGCCTGTCACAGTCAGTAACAAGCCGGTGAGACCGAACAATCCAAACAGCAACGCATAAAATCGCGGTTGAGAAATCGTGTCCGAAATCGCGTCCGTCAGAGGTCTGACTCTCGTCACCGGAATTGTCTTATCAGTCGAGCGAATCGTGTCTTCAAAACTGCGAGCGAGTACCGACGGATTGTTCGTCGTGCGTACGAGGAAATTGCCCCACGCCCAACTGTTCTGTTGATGTGGCAGGTAGAGCTCGGGCGTTGCGGATCTTGTCAAACTGTTGTGATGCACATCGCCCACGACACCAACGATCTCATATTGTTTCGGATCGCCTTCGTTCTGATTCACTCCGAGTTCACTGATGCGTTGACCAATCGGGTTCTCGTTTGCGAAGTAGCGTCTCGCGAACGTGTCGTTGACGATAGCCGCGCCGGTTGCACCGTGTCGATCCTGCTCGCTGAAATAGCGACCTTTCAGCAAAGGAATTTTGATGGTCTGAAAGTATTCGGGCGTAACGTTGCGCACATTCGCTGTTGGCTCTTGTCCGGGTTCGGGTGCGGGATGGCCTTCGAACCTGAAGTCGCCGCCGATCTCGGCGCCGCTGAAAGGCATCGGCGCGACGAACGCCGCACTCTCGACGCCCGGCAAAGCTTTGAGTCGCTCGAGCGTTTGGCTGACATAACGACTGCGTGCCTGAGTATCGTCATCATAAGCAGCACCACTGAGAGTGATCCGAGCTGTCAGGACATTGTTAGGATCGAAACCAGGATGCACGTTCGTCAACGAAGCGAAACTGCGCATCATCAACCCCGCGCCGATGAGAAGCACGAGCCCGAGCGCAACTTCCGCCACTACCAACGAATCACGCCACAATTGCGACGAACCACCGCTCGTAGCGGTCTTCGCTCCGGCTTTGAGAACCTCGTTGATGTCGGGACGCGACGCTTTCATCGCCGGAAGCAAACTGAAGATAACGGCAGTCAAGATCGACACAATCACGGTGAAGGCCAACACCGGCAAGTCAATCTGCACTTCATCGATTCGAGGCAATTGTCCTGCGCCGTAAAACTTGATCACTTTCAGTCCCCAGCCGGCGAGTAAAATTCCGATTCCGGCCGCGAGCAATGCGAGTAACAAGCTCTCCGTCAACCATTGCCGCAAGATTCGCCAGGCGCCTGCGCCCAGGGCCATGCGCAATGCGAGCTCTCGTTGTCTCTTATTCGCCCTCACCAGCAATAGATTCGAGACGTTGGTGCACGCAATTAGTAATAGGAAGATCACTGCGCCGAGCAACACCCATAATCCGCGTTGAGTTTCGGCGCCTACAATCTCCTCACCTGCCGGTACCAGGTAAGCGGTAGTGTTGCGCCAATACTGTGGATACTGTTGCTCGAGATTGCCGGCGATGTTTGTTAAATCCGCTTGTGCTTGTGTGAGCGTCACGCCCTGCTTCAAACGACCGAGGGGAATGAAAACCAGCGCGCCACGTTCGTCGAGGTTGTTTCCTTCACCGGCAATCGTGGTCAGGAGCTCGGTCGATCCTTTTGCCATCGGAAACTCGAAGTCGCGAGGCAAGACACCGATAATGGTGAAGGGTTTACCGTCCAGAGTAAGTTCCCTTCCTACTACATTCTCGTTTCCGCCCAGACGGTTTAACCAAAACTGATTACTAATGATGACCACGTTTCGAGCGCCACGCTTTTCTTCCTCGGGCTGGAAGTCACGGCCCAACACGGGATGGACCTTGAGCAATGACAGGAAGTTGGCAGTGACACGCATGCCTTGCACGCGTTCCGCTTGTTCGTCAATGACAGTGAAGGGGTTGGGTTTGTAACCGGCAATTACTTCGAAGCTGTGGTTCTGTACGTTCCATTCCTGAAGGTCGAGGTAAGATGCGGGACCTTTAGTTCGTTTGTCTTTCGGCGTTCGCCAGAGCGCGACTACGCGTTCCGCTTCAGCAAACTGCGGCGGATTAAGAATGAGCGCATTGATGACACTGAAGATTGTGGTGTTCGCACCGATTCCGAGGGCTAACGTGATAGCTGCAATCAACGTGAAGCCAGGTTGCTTCCGCATGCCACGAAACGCCTGGCGCAAATCTTGCCAAAACCCTGTCATCGCTTCACCTCAAAGAAAGTTTCTCGCGCAAAGGCGCAAAGCCGCAAAGAAGAACTCTCAGCAACGCGGTAGCGCTTTGCGTCTTTGCGCCTTTGCGCGAAAATTATTTTCCACGTTACTCATACCTTAATGCCACTAACGGATCGACTCTCGTGGCTCGTCTCGCCGGAATAAGACATGCCACTAACGCGACGAGCGACAGGATAATTGAAACTAAAACAAAAGTTGTTACGTCGGTCGCTGTCACCCCAAACAACAAACTCGTCATCAGTCGCGTCAAAGCGTACGCGCCTATCAATCCCAACACCACACCAACTACCGTCAATCGCATGAATTGCCCCAGGACCAATCGCAGAACGTCTCTCGTGCTGGCGCCGAGCGCCATCCTGATCCCAATCTCCTGAGTTCGCTGAGTCACCGCATAAGAAATCACACCGTAGATGCCGGACATAGCCAGCACGAGTGCGAGCGTTGCGAACATAATCAGGATGATCAAAGCAAAACGACGAGTGCCAACCGAATCTCGAATCAGTTCGTCGATTGTTTGAATCTGATATACGGGCTGGTCCTTGTCAACCTCGCGAATCGCCGCTTGAATTGCAGCCACTGTGCTCTTCGGATCAACACTCGTGCGCACGGCGAGATTCATGCGGCGATATCGTCCCGCCATCTGTGCGAGGGCGAAGTAAACCTCCGGTTGGACTCCTTCGTCGAGCGCCGATTGAGCTGAGTCTTTGACAATGCCCTTTACCGTAAACCATGGACTCTTCGAGTTGGCGTCACCGATCTTGATTCTTTTTCCGAGTGGATCCTGGTTGGTCCAGTAACGATCGGCCATCGCCTGATTCACAATTACTACCGGCACATTGTCCGCAGCAGAAAAGACCTGGCCGGCGATCAGTGGGATTTGCATGGTCGTGAAGTAGTCAGGACTCACCGTGCGCGTGTCGATGCTTTGCGTTTGCAGTCCTGCATTTGTGACGCTCTCGACCGTGAGGGGCCAGTCTTCCGTGAAAACAAACGGCATGTGTGACGCAACGCCGGCAGACTCAATCCCCGGCAACGTCTTGACGCGATCGATCACGGTTTGAAAAAAGATCGCATTCTGTGAACCGTCTTTCGACTTCGCCGGCGATCGATTGATGCGCATAGTCATGACGTTCGCTGTGCTCATCCCCGGATCGATGTTCGTCAGTTTTGCAAAACTGCGAATCATCAAACCTGCCATCACCAGGAGAATCAGCGACAAGCTTACTTCGGCGACGACAAGCACACTCTGCGCGCGTCGAGTTCCGAGTCCGGCAGTTGTTCGTTGACTCGCTGCTTGCAGTGCTTCTCGTGTTTGTGTTCTGGATCCCTGAATCGCAGGCCAGAGTCCAAAAATGAAAGCGGTTACCAGAGACACTGCTAACGTAAACAGGAGCACCTGCACGTTCATCGTAACGTCCATGCCGGCCGGAATCGTGCCGGTTGGTATCAAATTGAGAAGAGCACGTGTTCCCCACGAAGCTATCAGCAGACCAAACCCGCCGCCCAGTAAACCTAATACAGTACTTTCGATGAGCATCTGGCGGATGATGCGCGCGCGACTTGCTCCCATCGCAGTACGGATCGCGATTTCGTGGGAACGGCTCATGGACTTTGCGAGGAGTAAGTTTGCGATGTTGGCGCATGCGATGAGTAGGACCAGTGCGACGGCGCCAAGCAAGATGAAGAGCGCTCGGCGCACTGGTCCAAAATAGAAGTCGGCGAACGGCTGCACATAGATTGATCGACCGACGTATTCCTGGTTCGTACTCGCGAAGTCTTGTTCATTTTGTCGCGCGAGATTAGCGAGTGCTGCGTTTACCTGTTCCCTAGTGGTGCCCGCGCTTGTGCGACCGACGATAGCGAAAGCGCGACCGGCTCGTTGACCCTCGTTGAAATCAAATGGAAACGGAAACCATGCTTGCTGCTCCTCAAACCTGAATTGCGGCGGCATCACGCCGATGATCGTGAATGGTTCGTCGTCTAATGAGACCTTCTGGCCCAACACTGCTTTGTCGCCGCCGAAGCGTCGTTGCCAGAGTCCATGACTGATCACCAACACTCGCTGGCCGCCTGGGCCATGTTCGTTGGGCGCGATAGTGCGGCCGAGGAGTGGTTCTACGCCAAGCATCGTGAAGAACTCAGTCGATACTTTTGCGGCTGCGATTCGTTCCGGCTCGTCACTGCCGGTTAGGTTCCGACTAACCGCCTCAAACGCGGAGACACGCTCAAAAATTCCGCTCTTCGCGATGTCGACAAACTCCGGACCTGAAATTCGAAACTGGTCCTGCACGCCGATCTTCGGCAAACTTTGACGTACAAAAAACAGTCGTGACGGATCTTTGTAGGCGAATGGATTGAGCACCACGACGTTGACGATACTGAAGAGCGCGGTGCTTGCACCGATGGCGAGTGCGAGCGTCAGCACCGCGACTACAGTGAACGAGGGCCGCTTGCGCAGCATACGGAAGCAGTAAATTAAGTCGTGCATGGCAATTAAATACTCCGGCAGGTGATGCGCGATCTGAGTCGAGGATGTCAAAGGCCGTGCCAAGCCAAAATCAGTTGTATTCCGAGGATAGGTGATGCGGGACGTTTCGCTTGCGGGACTTACGATCCCACTTTCGAACAGCGCCAAAACGGAACCAGGGGCCACGCGCTTCGCTTCGCTCAGCGCTTGCCCCCGGCTATATATTCCGCGCCTTCGCTATGTCAGCGCAGTCCGCCTGCCGCCTGCAGTAATTCTCCCGTGACCCACCCGCTATCCGCCGACGCGAGAAATATCACTACCGGCGCAATGTCCTGCGGCTGCCCGATGCGACCAAGCGGCGTCTGTGCGATTCCTTGTTTCTCAAAGTCGCTTCCGGGCATCCCTAACGCGTGAAAGCCCTCAGTCTCAACCATACCCGGATTGATCGAATTAACGCGTATCTTCTTTGGTCCAAGCTCCTTTGCCAGCACACGCGTGATCGCATCTACGGCTCCCTTGGTCGCCGTGTACACGACGCTGTTCGGTGGTGTCAACGAACTCACAGCTGAGCCGATATTGATTACACTGCCACCCTCATCGCCAAAATACTTCAACGCCTCGTGTGTTGTCTGAATCAAACCGAAGACATTGATGCTGAACTGCCGTTGAACCTGATCTTCTGCAACTTCTTCGAGCGGCGCGAACTGGTAAACGCCGGCGTTGTTAACGAGAATGTCGAGCCGGCCAAATCTCTTCTTCGTCTCCGCGAACAGCCGTTCGATATCGTTCTTCTTCGCAACATCGGCCTGGACCGCAATTGCCTTTCCACCCTCCTTAGTTATTTCGTTGACCACCTGGTCCGCAGCTTCCTTTGAAGAAGCGTAGTTAACCACTACCGATGCGCCTTCGACCGCAAGATACTTAGCGATACCCGCGCCGATTCCCTTCGACGCACCCGTCACAACCGCAACCTTCCCCGCAAGCTTCTTGTTAGCCATTTCCCTCTTCCTCTCTGCTGGTGTTCGTCACTGCGGTTGGGTAGTTGGCAACTTTCCCGCCACTTCACGTTGGCCCAGATCTGCAGGGATTGCGAGCAATGAGCACGAGGCAGGTGACCATATTTCGTCAGTTGGCCGCCTATGGTCACGATTGTTGGCCATGCCGGATCAATGCTATAAGGTCTGTCATGGATC
>JBKPJP010000148.1:0-6753 GCA_046730735.1 Acidobacteriota bacterium
CGTTGCGAGGAGATCATCGCCGGCAATCCAAACTTCGCCAAGATCGAAGAAGTGTTGCTGATGGCGGGTCAGAGCAGCCTCTGGCTTTCGCAGAACAAGGGCAAACAAAAACCGGAGCTGTACGTCAGTTTCGAAGGCACCGAGAAACACACGCTGACGTCCGCACAGTTCCGCGAAATGGGAGTCGACTATCTCAAGAAGTTAATCAACGACTACCCAAACAGCCCGTACGCGAAGCAAGCGCAGGAGGAGTTGCGCTTGCTCGAGACACCGAAACCATAAAACAAAGACCAGAAAACACATGTCCCTTTTAGTCGTTGGATCGGTTGCTTATGACGCAGTCGAAACGCCATTTGGTAAATCTGAGAAGATGCTGGGCGGTTCGGCCTCGCATTTTTCAATCTCGGCGAGCTTCTTCACGAAGGTCGGTATCGTTGCCGTTGTAGGCGGCGACTTCACCGAGCAGGACGTTTTTGAGAGTCGCGGCATCGACACACGCGACGTCGAAAGAATCGAAGACGGCAAGACGTTTCGTTGGGGCGGTCGTTACGAGTACGATCTGAACGTCGCTCAAACACTCTACACCGACCTGAACGTCTTCGCCGATTTTCAACCGAAACTATCGGAAGAATCCAAACGTTCGCGATTGCTGTTCCTGGGTAACATTCAGCCCGACCTGCAACGTGGCGTCAGAGAACAGATGCCCGACGCGGAGCTCGTGGCGCTCGATACGATGAACCTGTGGATCGAGCACACACGCGATTCCCTCGTGCGCACGATCCAGGGCGTCGATGTCGTGATCATCAACGATGCGGAAGCACGACAACTCACGGGCATCCCGAATCTGATCAAAGCTGCGCGCGAGTTGCTGAGTTGGGGACCGAGAGCACTGATCATCAAGCGCGGCGAATACGGCGCGGCGCTCTTCACGGCTGACAGCTATTTCGCGATTCCGGCTTATCCGCTGGAAGCGGTGTTTGATCCAACCGGCGCGGGCGACACATTTGCCGGCGGTTTCATGGGTTATCTCGCCAGCCAGGAGAAGCTCGATGAAAGCGCGATGAGGCGAGCGATGATCTTCGGATCGGTGATGGCTTCGTTCAACGTGGAGGAGTTTGGCACCGAGCGAGTCAAACGTCTCACACACGCGGAGATTAACGATCGTTTCCGTGCTTTCAAACGCATGACGCACTTCGACGAGATTCCGTTTGAGGCGAAAAGTTAACTGAGGGGAGTTTCTTATGTTCTGCCCAACTTGTGAGGCTGAATACCAACCGGGGATTACGCAGTGTCCTGACGACAACACGCAGCTCGTCGAGCGACTGACTGCCGACAATACCGTTCACGACGACAGTGAAGCGCGTTTTCTGCCGCTCCATAAACTCGGTTCACCGGCCGAAGTTGAGATGGTCAACGACATTCTCAGGCAAAACGGGATTCGCTCAGTGATTAAATCCGGGGGCGCGGATGCGTTCTCACCGCTCTTGTCCGCAACCTCGGAAGGTGCGATCGTTTTCGTTGACGAGCGCGACGCGGATCGCGCGACGGAGATTTACAATGCGTTCTTCGGTGGCGACACGACGCCGCTGACGGGTGGTACCCTCGAAAACGAAGCGGAATACGACGAGGAAACTGAAGAAGAGTAGTTTGCGATGCCGGACACCGATGCAATTGTGGTGTTCATGACGGCGGCCAATGGTGAAGAAGCCACGCGGCTTGCCGAGATGTTGGTTGGTGCACACCTTGCTGCGTGCGTTCAGATCCTGCCGGAGATGGAATCCGTTTATCGCTGGCAGGGAAAGATTGAGCGCCAGTCTGAAATTCTTTTACTCGCCAAAACTACGCGTGCTAAATTCGCGGATTTGGAACGTGAGGTGCGCGCGCTTCATAGTTACGACACGCCTGAGATCATCGCCTTGCCCGTCGTTGACGGTTCAACACCCTACCTCGATTGGTTGACCAGGGCCACTGATCCGCATTCAACCGCGTAGTAAATCCGAGACTGTGTCCATCTCGCTGAGTGAACTCTGACTCTTCACCACGATGTCGACCACTTCCGCGGGCGAATCGGTAAGGTGAAACATGTCCATGTCGTGCTCCGAGATTTTGCCGTCCGGCAGGACAACGGCGCGGAACCAGTCGAGCATCCCTTTCCAATAACTACTGCCAAAAAGGACGATGGGAAAGTTGCGGATCTTCTTCGTCTGAATCAGGGTCAAGGCTTCAAACAGCTCGTCAAACGTGCCGAAGCCGCCGGGAAAGATGATGAATGCGAGGCTGTACTTCACAAACATCATCTTGCGGACGAAGAAGTATTTGAACGTGAGGCTGAGCGTTTGATATGCGTTTGCTCTCTGTTCGAAGGGAAGTTCGATGTTGCAGCCGATCGAGAGTCCACCGGCTTCGAAAGCGCCGCGATTCGCTGCTTCCATTATGCCTGGTCCACCACCGGTGATGACCGCAAAGCCCTGTGCTGCGAGTAACGCGGCGGTTTCCTGGGCGGCTTTGTATTCGGGATCGTCAGGTTTGGTTCGCGCGGAACCGAAGATTGCGATGCCGCGGCTAAGTGTCGCAAGTTCGTCGAAGCCTTCGACAAACTCACCCATGATACGAAACACACGCCAGGGATCAGTGTGCGTAAACTCATCCGCGCGCGGGCTCTCGAGCAGTTGCTCGTCTTGAGTTGTTCCGGGAAGATGCTGCCGGCCAGGCTTTTCAGTCTTTTCCATCCGTGAATTCGCCGCTCAGATCCCCATGATGTTATAGCCGCAGTCCACGTAGATCACCTCCCCCGTAATTCCGGAAGACATACTGCTGCAGAGGAAGACCGCGGTGTTCCCGACTTCGCGAGCTTCGACGTTGCGGCCGAGCGCCGCGCGTTCGGCGTGATGTTTCAACATGCTGCTGAAATCGGCGACGCCGCGAGCCGAGAGGGTTTGAATTGGACCAGCGCTGATGGCGTTGATGCGAATGTTGCGTGGTCCAAGATCCTTGGCGAGATAGCGAGTGCTGGCCTCGAGTGCGGCTTTGGCGACGCCCATCACGTTGTATCCGGCGACGACCTTCTCCGCGCCGTAGTACGACATGGTGACGATGCTGCCGCCTTCAGTCATGAGCGGCGCCGCCGCGCGCGCGAGTTGTGGCAATGAATAGGCGCTGATCTCGAGAGCGGTTAGAAAAGCCTCCCGCGACGTGTCGAGATACGCGCCGCCGAGTGCTTCACGAGGCGCGAAGGCGATGCTATGAATCAGGAAGTCGAGGCGACCGAATTTCTGGCCTACCTGTCGAAAAGTCTCATCCACTTCTTCCTGTTTGGTCACGTCGCACGATAGCAGCAACGATTCCGGCATCACGTCTTTAGTCAGGCCTTCGACATTTTCCTTGAGACGATCGCCCTGATAAGTGAAGGCAAGATTAGCGCCTGCTTCGTGCAGTGCCAGGGCAGTGGCCCACGCGATGGAGCGCTTATTTGCGACTCCGAAGATGATTCCATTTTTGTCTTTGAGCATTTGAGTTGTTGTATCCACAGATTACACAGAGTCTGCGTAATCTGTGGATTAATATTTGTTTATGCTGCCGCGCTTTCGGGTGCGGTCATGAGAGCTTTGTACTCGCCGCTTTCGACCCACTGCAGGATCTCCGAGACGCGCCAGACTGGAAATGGATGCGATAGTCCGGACGTGATGACGTCGGCCCAGAAACGATCGAGCGCCTTCTCGTCGTAGGTCTTCTGAAAGTCGCGTGCTTGTGCGAGAAACTGATCGTAGTCGACTCGGGATGCGAAGGTGCCGCCGGCTAACTTCATCATGGTGCGGCCGATGACGTTGGCGTCCTGAGTCACCAGCAGTGCGGCGCGATCGCACGAGAGTTCTGCGCGCCTGGCCCACGCGAGCAACGCGGCGCGCATGCTCATCGTCAGTATTTCTTTGACGATACCGGCTATCGGCGCAGCGCCCGCAGCGGTCTTCGCGAGAAACTCGATCAGTCGCGCGGCGGTCAGGTAAAGCACGTGTTCGGCGTGAATATGGCCCACTTCATGTGCAACGACCGCCAGCACTTCCTCGTCGCTCAGGCGTTCAATCAGTTGGGAATACAGAACGATTACCGGTCGTTCGACACCGCCGGTGAAGGCGTTCACGATTGGGTTCTGTTGCACGAACAGGTCCGGCATATCGACGCCGAGCGTCGTGCAGGCGATCTGAAGTTTGGCGTAGAGATCGGGACACTGCGTTGGCGTAACTTTGACGGCGCTGGCAGTGAAGATGACGCGGATGGCCGACTCGCCGGTGACCGCGAGCAGCTTCTTCAGCGCGGTGTCGATGCCAGGAATGGCGCGCAGCGCTGCGAGGGCGCGACGGTCAGCCGGATGGATGTACTGGTCCTTATGGAGATGCGCGAACTTCTTGTGCGGCTCGTCTGAGAGTCGCAAGCGGCAACGGCCGCATCGTGCTTCGCCGGAATCGGGTCGCACCTGGTTGCGTTGGCCGCAGTAGCGGCAACGGATTGAGGGGAGGTTGTTATTAATCAGCTCTTCGTTATCGGCCATGTTTACTGCTCACCTCTCAAAAATGTGCAACGAGTATCGGGTATGCACCGTAAAAAGAACAAGTCAGGAGGGGCCACAAAGAAGCACAAAAAGAAATTAAGGAACATTGAATAGAACAAGTCAGGAAGAGGGGCTTGCCCCCGCTCACTGAATCCTCCGATCAGCGGGGGCAAGCCCCTCTTCCTGACTTGTTCCATTTGCTTCATCATGAATGGCTCTATCGCCTGTCATTTAGATCAATGTTTGAAGTGCCGGACGCCGGTGAAGACCATCGCCAGGCCGTGTTCGTTGGCCGCGGCTATCACCTCATCGTCTCGAACTGAACCGCCCGGTTGTATCACTGCGGTGATCCCGTGTTTCGCAGCCTCGTCGATGCCGTCGCGAAACGGAAAGAACGCATCCGAAGCCAGCACCGAACCGGCCACGGGCAACTGCGCTCGCATGGCGCCGATCTTCACCGAATCAACGCGTGACATCTGTCCGGCGCCGACGCCGACCGTTTGCCCGGCTCGCGCATAGACGATCGCGTTGGATTTCGTGTGCTTACAAACGGTCCAGGCGAATAGCAATGCGCGAATCTCCTCGTCACTCGGTTTACGCGTGGTTACGACTTTTAGTTGCTCGGCATCGAGTTTGTGATCGTCGACTGTCTGGACCAGCACGCCGCCGCCAATCTGCTTAAACTCAACTCCTTTGGTCCGGTCACGTTCTTCCATGCGAATGACGCGCAGGTTCTTTTTCGTTCGCAGCACCTCGAGCGCTTCCGGATCGTACCCCGGTGCGATAATCACTTCAGTGAATATCTTCGTCACTTCCTGTGCCGCCGCGACGTCGACCGTGCAATTGAACGCCACGATACCGCCAAATGCCGATACCGGATCCGTCGCGAGGGCCTTCTGATATGCTTCAGCAGCATTGTTACCCAAACCTACGCCCGCGGGATTGGTGTGCTTGATGATTGCGCAAGCTGTGTCTTCAAAGTCGCAGACGAGTTGCCACGCGGCCTCGGCGTCGACGTAGTTGTTGAACGACATCTCCTTGCCGGAAAGAACAGCGGCGTTAGCGATGCCGCCGGACGCTGTCGTTCGATACAAAGCTGCTTTCTGATGCGGGTTCTCACCGTATCGCAGATCGCTGATCTTGTTCATGGTCCAACTCAAATGATCGGGTAGCGGATCGCTCGCACCCGCAAGATAGGCGCTGACCATGATGTCGTACCGGGCCGTGTGCTCAAATGCTTTTTGCGCCAGACGATTGCGGGTGTTGATGCTCAACGCGCCGCCGTGCTCGTTGAGTTCGTTGACGATGGTTGAGTATTCATCTGACGAAACGATAACCGCGACATCGCGTGCGTTCTTTGCCGCCGAACGAATCATCGCCGGACCACCGATATCGATCTGTTCGATCGCTTCTTCACGCGTCACGCCTTCGCGTGCGATTGTTTCCGCAAACGGATAAAGATTCACCACGACGAGATCGATTGGTTGGATCTCGTGTTGCTTCATCGCGGCGACGTGTTCCTCGTTGTCGCGCAGCGCGAGCAGTCCGCCATGAACACGTGGATGGAGCGTCTTTACGCGCCCGTCCATCATTTCCGGGAAGCCCGTGATCTCCGAGATGTCGCGCACCTTGATTCCCGCGTCGCGCAGTGCTTTTGCGGTTCCCCCCGTGCTGACGATCTCGACGTCAAAGCGCGCAAGTTCGCGTGCGAAATCTACTATTCCGGCTTTGTCAGAGACGCTGATCAGTGCGCGTCGAATGCGTCGGAGTTGAAGATCAGTTGTTTCAGTCATTTGGGTGGAAAATTGATCATGAACTTCTGCGTGCGCGAATAACCCCTGCTTCCCACGGAGTATTCAACACCATCAGGTTTCATACTCACCGAGAAAACGTGTTTGCGATTGTCGCGCGACGATTCGGCTATATAGAAACCCAAAAGGTACTGGCTTTTCAAATCCTCTTCGATGGCCTGGAAAATTGGCGCGAGATCGGGCGGTGTGGGAGTAAGCGCTGATCTTGCGTCGCCAACCAGAAAGTATTTGCCGCCGGTCTTCTCAGCTAGCTCGCGAAAGCCTTTGCTCGGGGAGCGCACAGCGAGATGTCCGTCGCGCGGCTCGAACAGTGGCAGATGGATCACGTAAAACGAGACACGTTGTTCGAGTGCCGCATCGATAACGGTTTCGGCTTTCGTCCGGCTGCGTGTGTCC
>JBKPJP010000149.1:0-14144 GCA_046730735.1 Acidobacteriota bacterium
GTGGTCTTGAGAATCACGACGATGCATTTGTCGTGATGATTGGTGACATGGTACCAGTCCCAACACCAACTCCGACTCCGGTTCCGACTCCGACTCCAGCGCCAGTGACGGACACCGTCAAAATTCAGCGCGCTGAGTATCAGCGGTCCAAAGCGAGTTTGCGCGTTGATGCAATTGGTTCTGAGCCATCGGCGACGCTGCGTGTTTATCTAACGTCAACGGGCGCTGTCATTGGCACGCTGAAGAATAGTGGCAATGGTCGTTTCAGCGCTTCGCTGTCCTGGCCTACGTATCCGGAGAACATTACTGTGCGCAGCAGTTTCGGCGGTTCAGCGTCGAGCGCTGTCGCACTCAAGTAAACTTCTGAATTAGAACAAGTCAGGAAGAGGGGCTTGCCCCCGCTGCTTAATGAATTAGTCCAGCAGCGGGGGCAAGCCCCTCTTCCTGACTTGTTACTTTCCAGAACGACCAAAACAATATGCCGGATTCAATTTCATATAGCGACGCGGGTGTTGATATCGACGCCGCGACTCGCGCGACCGATCGGATCAAAGAGTTAGCACGGCGCACGTTCAACGAGCGTACGCTTTCCGAGATCGGAAGTTTTGGTGGAATGTTTGACGGCGCGTTTCCGCATTTGAAACAGCCCGTGCTGGTCGCGTCGGCTGATGGAGTCGGGACGAAACTGAAGATTGCGTTCGCGACTGGGGTACACAACACAGTCGGACGCGATCTCGTCAATCATTGCGTCAACGACATTCTCGTCCAGGGGGCGCGCCCGCTTTTCTTTTTGGACTACATCGCGACCGGAAAGTTGTCGCCCGAGGTTGTGGCAAGCATCGTCGAAGGCGTGACGAATGGTTGTCGTGAAAATGGTTGCGTGTTGCTTGGCGGCGAGACGGCTGAGATGCCGGGTTTTTACCAGGACGGCGAGTACGACATCGCAGGATTTATCGTTGGCGTTGTTGACCGCGAAAAGATCATCGACGGCAAGACGATCACTGCGGGTGACGTTTTGCTCGCGCTGCCTTCCGCCGGATTGCACACGAATGGCTACTCGCTCGCGCGTAAGCTATTTTTCGAAGTGGCGGGTTACGAGCGTGACACGCGCATTGATGAATTGGGAATGACTGCAGGCGAGGCTCTCTTGTTGCCCCATCTTAGTTATCTAAAACCGCTTGAAGGTCTGCTCGATCAGGGTGTGATCAAGGGCCTCGCGCACATCACCGGCGGCGGACTCACTGACAATATCCCGAGAATTCTGCCCGAGGGCACGGCCGTGAAGATCGAAAAAGGTTCGTGGCCCGTACCGCCGCTGTTCGAGTTACTGCGGCGGCTCGGGAATGTTTCCGAGAGTGAGATGAACCGGACGTTCAATATGGGCGTTGGAATGGTGATCGTTTGCTCGCCCTCGGATGCGGCGTCGATAAAGAACCATCTTGGCGAAACGTGTTACAGGATCGGAGAAGTTGTGACTGGAAATCGTGAGGTGCTGATCTGAAGAAAAGAATCGCGGTCCTGATCTCCGGTCGCGGATCAAACATGCTGGCCCTCAGTGATGCTGTTAACGACGGCAGAATTCCGAACGCCGAGATCGCCATTGTCATCAGCGACAAAGCGAACGCTCGCGGGCTCGAGCTCGCAAAAGAGCGCGGCATAAAGACGCGTGCAATCGAGCGTCGCGGGCGCACGCGTGAAGAGCACGAACGCGAGATCATCTCAGTCTTACGTGATCACCAAGTAGATCTGATTTGCCTCGCGGGATACATGCGGCTCTTGTCACCGTGTTTTATCGAGGCTTTCCGCGGGAAGATTCTCAACATTCATCCCAGCCTGTTACCTGCTTTCCCCGGACTCGATGCGCAGCGACAGGCACTCGAGCACGGTGTGAAGGTGAGTGGCTGCACGGTCCACTTTGTTGACGAAACGCTTGATGGTGGTCCAATCGTCGCCCAGCGCGCTGTGCCGGTGATGGAAAATGACACTGTCGAAACACTCTCCGCGCGCATCCTCGAACAGGAACACAAGCTCTATCCGGAAGCTGTCGCAAACTATTTCTTGAGACCAAGCGCTTCCGCGCGCTGATACGCCGCCCAAACCGCTTTCGACAACACCGTCCGCAAGCCACCCTTCTCCATCTGATAGATCGCTTCCGCCGACGTGCCGCCCGGCGACGTCACCATGTTTCGCAACTCCGCCGGGTGCTTGTGCGACTCCTTCGCAAACAAAACCGATCCGAGCATCATCTGGTGGACCAACTCCTGGGCCACGTGTCTCGAGAATCCCATGTGTACGCCGGCATCGATGAGTGCTTCCATCACCAGGAAGATGTATGTTGGTCCAGTAGCACTGAGCGCTGTCGCCATGTCGATCTGATGTTCGTTTTCGACGCGCACTGTCTTGCCGAGCGCATCGAGCATCGCGCAAACCTGACTCTCCTGTTTCCCCGTAACATCGGCGCTCGCAGTCCACGCCGTCACACCTTCGCCGATCTGTGCCGGCGTGTTTGGCATGGTGCGCACGATCGACGGGTGCAGGAGCTCTTCCGCAATTGTCTCAATCCTCGCACCGGCAACTACCGACACGACGAGCTGTTCCTTGACCAGCGATCCCTTCAGCTCTTCCAGCACGCGACGCAAGCGCTGCGGTTTCACCGCCAACACCACCAGTGAACCGCCATTTGGTTCGACCGGCGTAGCTTCAAGCGCCGCCTCGCGGTTCTGTTCAAACATCTCGATGCCATACTTGACGTGCAGCTCTTCACGTCGTGCCTGTCGCGGATGACTGCCGGCGATCTGATCCGCGCCAACCAGTTTCCTGCGGAGCAGTCCGGCAATGATAGCTTCGGCCATTACGCCGCACCCGATAAACGCCAAACGCGAGTTGCTGAGTGGATTCATCTCTTGCATAAAACGAGGATAGCGCACCCTTCGATAGTTGAGCTACTATCGCGTTGATGACGCCGATGAATATCGACGAACAACTTTCTTATCTCCGTAAGGGCACGGTGGAGACCATTCGCGAGGCTGAGTTGCGCGCGAAACTCGAGAAGTCTGCCGCCACCGGCAAGCCCTTGCGCGTGAAGCTCGGCGCGGATCCCACGGCGCCCGACATTCACCTGGGCCATACAGTCGTGATCCGCAAGCTGCGAGCTTTCCAGGAACTGGGCCACACAGCCATCTTTCTCATCGGCGACTTCACCGGAATGATTGGCGATCCGTCCGGCAAGAGTGCGACGCGGCCGCAACTCACGCGCGACGAGATCAATGCCAACGCCGAGACTTACAAACAACAGATTTTCAAGCTGCTCGATCCCGAAAAGACCGTCATCGACTTCAACTCACGCTGGATGGACACGCTCGGCTCCGCGGGGTTTCTACGGCTCTCGTCGCATGTGACTGTCAGGCAGATTCTCGAGCGCGACGATTTTCAGCAACGACTCGAAACGAATCGGCCGCTCGCGCTGCACGAAGTGATGTATCCACTCGTGATGGCTTACGACTCCGTTGCCCTCGAAGCCGACGTGGAGCTCGGCGGCACCGATCAGAAGTTCAACTTGTTGATGGGCCGGAACCTGCAACGCGAGTATAGCCAGGATTCGCAGGTCGCGATGATCATGCCGCTGCTCGAGGGCACTGACGGCGTGCAGAAGATGTCGAAGAGTTTGGGTAATTACATCGGCATTAACGAACCGCCGCAGGAGATCTTCGGAAAGGTGATGTCGATCTCCGATGAACTGATGTGGCGATACTGGGAGTTGTGTACAGATCTTTCGGCGCCCGAGATCGCTTCGCTACGTGAAAGTGACCGCAATCCGCGCGACGTAAAAGCCGATCTGGCCAAACGCATTGTGGCTGATTTTTATTCCGAAGCCGAAGCACGCAAAGCTGAAGACGAGTTCAACTCGATGTTTCGCAACAAGCAGGCGCCTGATGTTGTCGAAGAGAGAACGTTAACGTCAGGTACGTGGAAGTTGCCGAGGCTGCTGGTTGAGCTAACTATGGTGTCGTCTATGGCGGAAGCTCGCAGGATGATCGAGCAGGGTGGAGTTTATGTCGAGGGTGAGCGGCGAACGCAAACTGATTTCGAAGTTGATCTTAATGGAGAGCGATCGTTTCTCGTTCAAGTTGGGAAGCGTCGATTCGTGAGAGTCAGGGCCGCGGATTAAGACGGATGTCAGCCACACTCACAACTGAAGACATTCTGGTCATCGAAACGCCCGAGCGCGTGCCTTTGCACTTCGCGCTTGCGTCGATCGGAAATCGCTTTATCGCGTGTGCCATATACCACGCGATCCAGGCTCTTGCGATCGTGCTTATTGGTCTTAGCGCTTTGATACTTACGAGCTTTCCCAGCATCGAACACGTTATAGCGAGCGCGCCGAAGTGGGTTGTTGCGGTGATGATCATCGTGCTGTTTTTGATCCTCGCTGGTTACTTCGCGTTCTTCGAATGGGTCTGGAGTGGCCAGACGCCCGGCAAGCGCTGGTTGAAACTGCGTGTTCTTCGTGAAGATGGACGGCCCATCACTTTCTGGGAAGCGGCAGTGCGTAACCTGCTGCGCACGTTGGATATGATGCCGGCGCCGTTTTACTCAATCGGACTCATCTCCGTTTTTTCAACGACTCGAGATCAGCGTGTCGGCGACATGGTGGCAGGCACCGTCGTGGTTCGTGAGCGTGAAGCTGAAGCGCCCGAGTTCTCGCAAGTCTTTGCTACGCCGGTCAGTGATCCGGCGCTGCGCCGGTCTTTCAAACCGGTAAACTTCACGGCCAGTTTGGCGAGTTTGACTGAAGCAGAGATTCAGGTTGTGGAAACGTTTCTGCGCCGCCGCTGGGATCTATCCGACGTGCCGCGGCAATGGATGGCGTGGAGAGTTTCGCTCCCAATCCTTTATAAACTTCGACCCACCTACGACCTCGCCACGTTCACCTACGAAGGCTTCCTCGAAGAACTATTGCACCGCTATCTCCAGGAACATCGCTTCGGTCGTGATCATTGAAGAGTAGTTTCACGCAAAGGCGCAAAGTTCACGCAAAGGCACCAAGAAAACCCACTTAAACTTTTGCGTCTTGGCGTGAACTTTGCGCCTTTGCGTGAAACCGCCTTTTTCTGCTAGCCTTCAAGGTTTCGATTGGAGCGGATTTTCATAACAGGGGATTCAGAAATGAGTAAGGACGTTTTCATACTGGGTGGAAAACGCACGCCGATGGGTGAATATGTCGGCGTGCTGAAAGACGTATCGGCAATCGATCTTGGTGCAGTCGCGGCGCGCGGCGCTTTGGAAGCTACGCAGGTGCAGCCTGATGAAATCGATCACACGGTGATTGGTAATGCTTTGCAAACTTCCGGCGATGCGATTTACGGCGCTCGTCACGTCGCGCTAAAGTCCGGCGTTCCTTTCGATCGGCCGGCGCTGACGGTGAACCGGTTGTGCGGCAGTGGCATTCAGTCGATCGTGTCGGGCGCGCACATGATTCAGCTCGGCGAAGCGCGCACGTGTCTGGTTGGTGGTATGGAGTCAATGTCGCAGGCGCCGCACGTTATTCGTGGCGCGCGTTCCGGCTTTGCGTTGGGACAGGGAAAACTCGAAGACAGTTTGATGGTGGCGTTGCTCGACACTTACTGCAACACGCCGATGGCCGGCACTGCCGAGAACCTCGCGCGCAAGTTCGAGATATCGCGCGAGGAGCAGGACAAGTACGCTTTGCGATCGCAGCAGGAAGCGAAGCGCGCGAAGGATGCGGGCATCTTCGCTGAAGAGATCGTTGGGGTCGACGTGAAGACACGCAAAGGAACGACTCAGGTAACTGACGACGATCATCCGAGACCCGAGACGACGCTCGAAGGACTCGCGAAACTCAAACCAGCGTTTGCGCAGGATGGATTTGTCACGGCGGGAAATGCTTCCGGCATCGTTGACGGTGCGGCAGCGCTCGTCATCGCTGGCGAGGAGTTTGTTAAAGAAAAAGATCTGAAGCCGATGGGCCGGATCGTGAGCTGGGCTTATGCAGGTGTCGAACCTGAGATCATGGGCATCGGACCAGTGCCTGCCACTCGTGCGGCGCTCGCGAAAGCAGGGTTGTCGATCGGTGACATGGATATCGTGGAAGTGAACGAAGCTTTCGCGGCGCAGTATCTGGCTGTGGAAAAAGAACTCGGTCTCGATCGAACGCGTACTAACGTGAATGGCGGTGCGATTGCGCTCGGACATCCGCTGGGCGCCACGGGCACACGCCTCGTTTTAACTGTTCTTCACGAGTTGCACCGGCGCGGCGGACGCTACGGCCTCGCGACTGCCTGCATCGGTGGTGGACAGGGCATCGCGATGATCGTTGAAAGGACTTAGAAAATTTCACGCAAAGGCGCAAAGCCAAGCCGCAAAGCCGCAAACTTTTTCTTTGCGCCTTTGCGTGAACTTGGCGCCTTTGCGTGAAATCTGATTTCGTGGATTAAATCCAAATTCCTGTAATGCTTTAAGATCACAGTTCTCTCCCTTTTTCGGTTAACTATTGGCACCGTATCGCTTTTGTCTGGTGAGTACATTTAAAACCTCACACGGCACGGGTTTTGACTTGATAAAGCAGGCTCAGCATGGTAGAAGTCGCGTCTTGCTTAGCCGATTCCAATCGCAACCATATTCTTCTTCGAATTGAACTTAAGGAGTTCCCCTGTATGTCGAAAATAGTGAAGCTTTGTTTTGTGAGCTTGTTGGTGCTCGCGCTGAGCGCAGTCGCATTTGCGCAGTCGAACACCACCGGCTCGATCGGAGGCGTGGTAACAAATCCCAACAAGGAGGTCGTTCCGGGCGCTACCGTTACTGTAAAGAACGTCGGCACCAACAAGGAAGACACAGCCACGACCGACGACACCGGCCGCTTCAAGGTCGCGAATCTCCAGCCCGGAAATTATTCCGTGACCGTGAACTCGTCCGGCTTTAGTCCATCAGCGATGGACAACGTAGTGGTTGAAGTCGGACGCGAGACAACTCTTGAAGTCGCGCTCTCCGTCGGTCCGGTAACCGGAACGGTGGACGTCAGCGCTGAGGCGCCGGTAATCAACACCACTCAGCAAGACTTCTCAACCAATCTCAATCAGACTTCTATCAACGAACTGCCGGTGAACGGACGCCGTTGGTCCAACTTTGCGGTTCTTACTCCCGGCGCTGTTCCTGATGGAAATTTCGGTTTGATCAGCTTCCGCGGCATCTCCGGTTTGCTGAACAACAGCACCGTTGACGGCGGCGACAACAACCAGGGGTTCTTTTCGGAGGAGCGAGGTCGCACGCGTAGCGCGTATTCGATCAGCCAGGCTGCGATTCGCGAGTTTCAGGTTAACACCTCAAACTTCGCCGCCGAGTACGGACGTTCCGCGGGCGGCGTTATCAACGCGGTCACAAAGTCAGGCACCAACGAGTTTCACGGTTCAGCGTTCTTTTACGATCGCAATAACAAATGGGGCGCTCGCAACCCAAACACGTTCTTGAATCGGCTGGTCAACGGAGTCTCTACGAGAGAGGCGTTCAAGCCGAAGGACGTGCGCTACCAGTTTGGCGGCACCATCGGTGGACCAATCGTTAAGGACTCGCTGTTCTTCTTTTTCAGTTACGACGAGCAGCGTCGTAATTTCCCGGGCGTCGCGGTGTTCTCCAGTCCCGGCTACCTCAATACTGTGAACCTGTGTACTTCGGCGACGGCTGCAGGTTGTACGGCTGCGCTATTCGCTTCTTCGTTAAAAAATCCCAACCGTGGCCTGACCGATGCTCAGATTAGTTCAGCGCTGCAGTTTCTCAACGACCAGACGGGCGAAGTGCCGCGTCGAGGCGATCAACGATTGTTTCTGCCGAAGATTGATTGGCAAATAAACTCAAATCATCAATTCACGGCTACCTACAATCGCTTGCGCTGGAATTCGCCGGCGGGAGTTCAGACCGGAGCGACCGTGACCCGCGACCGAGCCGGTTTCGGCGACGACTTTGTCGAGGTCGATTCGCTCAACCTTCGTCTCGCTTCAACTATTTCAAGCCAGGTCATCAATGAGTTTCGCTTCCAGTGGGCTGATGAACTGAACTCGCAATTCGCTCAGCCGCCTCTACCCGGTCAGCCAACCACGGCCAATGGCTTTTCGCCGCAAGTGGCACTAACGAATGGCATCACTTTCGGTAAATCGACTTCACTGGATCGCGTTGCGTTACCGGATGAACGACGTTTCCAATTCGCCGATTCGCTCACGTATACCAGTGGCAACCACACGTTCAAATTCGGAACGGACGTTAACCGTGTGAGAGACATCGACGACAATCTCTTCACCGGAGCCGGTTCCTATACTTACAGCAACATCAATGACTTCATAGTCGACTACACTAACTTCGTAACCAATGGTGCTTTGCGCACGGCAGGACGAACCTGCTCGACACAGTCGAATCCGGCAAACACCACACGTCTCGCCGGAAAGTGCTTCACCAGCAACTATGCTCAGGGCTTTGGTCAGCCGCGCTTCCAATTGACAACCACTGACCTGGCCTTCTTTGCACAGGACGACTGGCGCGTTTCCCCGCGGCTGACACTCAACCTTGGCTTGCGTTACGACTACGAGAAGTTTCCGCAGCCCTTCCTCGTGAATCCGGCATTGCCGCAAACCGCCAACCGGCCCAGCGACAAGAACAACTTTGGACCACGCATCGGCTTTGCAGCGGATCTGAGTGGCGACGGCAAGACCAGTCTTCGCGGTGGCTACGGAATGTACTACGGGCGAATCAACGGCACGATCATTATCAACTCGCTCATCAATACTGGTCTGAGCACCGGACAAGCCGTAAGTTCGGTTCCGGCCGGGTGCCCGACTGTCAACGGAATTGCACCGGGTAACGCTGACAATCCAATCTGCCCGACGACGTCCAGCGTACTGGCCGGCAATCCGGACGCGCCACTCTTCCCCAATATTTTGGCAAGCGCTCCTCCGGGAACTGCGGGCATCAATTACTTCCGCGAAGGTTTCCAGAATCCGCTTATCCATCAGGGCGACATCATCGTGGAACGCGAAGTCGCACGCAATACAGCGATCTCCGTCAGCTACCTCTTTAGCTACGGACAACACCTGACCACCTTCGTCGACACGAACCTGAATCCGCCAACCGGACAAGGAAGGGTGACCGTGGTGGATGGTCCATTCGCGGGCAATGTTTGGGCGTTCCCGTATTACCGGGGACCCCGAAAAAATTCTGCCTTCCCCAATTCCACTATTCTCGAGATTCGCGACAGCATCTCGACCAAGTATCACGCGTTAGTGTTGCAGGCTAATCGACGCCTGACAAATGGTTTGCAATTTCAAACCAGCTACACGTTGTCGAGAGCACAGGATAATGGTGGATCGCAGAGCTCGGCGACCTTCACGCCTAGTTTCTCGGCTCTTTTCGATCCTTTCAACCCGGCTGGTGATAACGGTCTGTCGCCTTTCGACCGCCGTCACAAGTTCGTGGCCAGCGTTGTTTACAACACGAACTTCACCGGCCTCAGCGACACTGGCAAGGCAATCCTGAACAACTGGACGATCGCACCAATCGTCAACATGTTTTCAGGCTTCCGTTATACAGCGGTGACGAACAATTTCACTCCTCCGGCGGGTGTGGCTACGGGAAGTACTTTCGGAAGCAGTCCGGCCGGCGGTATCAACGGTTCGAATGGATCGCTGCGGTTTGGCTTAACGCCCAACAACGCGTTCCACACGCCATCAATCAAGTACGTCGACTTGCGTGTCTCGCGCCGGTTCAAGATAACGGAGGGCTCCAAGCTCGAACTACTTGCTGAAGGCTTTAACATTTTCAACCGCACACAGGTAACGGGTGTCAACAACCGAATGTACGTGCTTTCAGCCCCGACCACGGGCCCGAACGCGAACACGGTTATTGCTACTTTCGATCCGGTGTTTGGTACACCGAGTGATCTCTCGAATGGTTTCTTCTTCCGCGAACGTCAGATTCAGTTAGCCGTTCGCTTTGAGTTCTAGGACAAAGTAAGCCACAGATAACGCGGATGACACGGATCTGATCCGGGTCATCCGCGTTAAGTTTTTAAAACCTTGCTAAAGCAAGCTAAGCGTGGTAAGAAATCGATTCTTACCCGCGCTGAAAAACGCATTCAACCGTTAACTCAAAGCAAGGAGTTCCCCAAATGTTCAAAACACCTAAGCTCTTGTTCTTGTTTTTGGTGGTGCTTAGTTTTAGCGCAGTCGGTTTTGCGCAGTCGACAACGACCGGCGCAATCGGCGGCGTCGTAACCAATCCGAACAAGGAAGTCGTTCCGGGCGCCGCAGTGACCGTGAAGAACAACGGCACGAATAAGGAAGACACGGCGACCACTGACGATACGGGTCGCTTCAAGGTCGCAAACCTGCAACCGGGAAGCTATTCCGTGACCGTAAATTCGTCAGGCTTCAGTCCGATGACCAGCGAGAACGTCGTGGTTGAAATCGGACGCGAGACGAACCTCGAGGTGGCGCTGTCTGTCGGTCCGGTAACCGGAACGGTAGATGTCAGCGCTGAAGCGCCGGTAATCAACACCACTCAGCAGGACTTCTCCAGCAACATCAACCAGACTTCGATCAACGAGCTGCCGATCAATGGACGCCGTTGGTCCAACTTCGCGTTGTTGACGCCCGGTGCAGTGCCCGACGGGACCTTCGGGTTGATCAGCTTCCGCGGCATCTCCGGATTGCTGAACAACAACACCATCGACGGTGGCGACAATAACCAGGCATTCTTCGCGGAAGAGCGCGGTCGCACGCGCATCAGCTATTCCATCAGCCAGGCTGCGATTCGCGAGTTTCAAGTCAACACTTCCAGCTACTCAGCCGAGTACGGACGTTCCGCGGGGGGCGTGGTCAATGCGATCACGAAGAGCGGCACGAACGATTTTCACGGCGGTGCTTTTTACTATCAACGCAACAACAGGTGGGGCGCGCGCAACCCGCTCGCAGTTCGCCAGGAGTTGATCAACGGCGTCTTCACCCCAGTGGGTTACAAGCCAAAGGACGTGCGGCACCAGTTTGGCGGCACGATTGGTGGTCCAATCGTCAGGGACACCGCGTTCTTCTTCTTCAGCTACGATCAGCAGAAACGAAACTTCCCGGGCCTCGCGGTGTTTGGCCAGAACGGTTTCCTGAACCTGAGCGCCAGTAACCGCACCGCGTTGAAAGATCGCGGCCTTACCGACGCGCAGATCAACAGCACGCTCGCTTTCCTTTCCACTCTTTCCGGACCAGTTCCGAGGACCGGCGATCAAAAGCTTTTCCTGCCGAAAGTTGATTGGGTGATCGATGATAAGAACACGCTGACGGTGAGTTACAACCGTTTGCGCTGGGCCTCGCCTGCGGGAATTCAAACACAGGCGACTAACACCCGCGCCGTCGACAACTTCGGCGACGACTTCGTCCAGATCGATGCGCTCAACGCGAAGTTAGCCTCAACGCTGACGCCGACACTCTTGAACGAGTTTCGCTTCCAGTGGGGACGCGATAACGAGTTTCAGTTCAGCCAACCGCCAATCCCCGGTGAGCCGACCAATGCTGTCGGCGGCAGATCGCCACAAACCGTCCTGGTCGGCACCACGACGTTTTCATTCGGCATGCCGGAATTTCTCGAGCGCGCTTCGTTCCCGGATGAGAGACGCTGGCAGTTTGCCGACACCGTGACGATGACTGCGGGTAATCACACGTGGAAGTTTGGCGGCGACGTCAACTTCGTCAAAGACATAATCAACAACCTGCGATTTTCCGGTGGTGAGTTCAACTACACGGGCGCCACAACCGGCCTCGCGGACTTCATCGTCGACTACGTCAACTTCCAAACCAACGGCGCGATTCGCGCTTTATCGGCGAACACACTTAATACGAACCCGATCGGTCGCTGCGTCAATTCCGTGACCGTGAATAACGTGCCGACTTTCCGCCGCGCGGGCAAATGCTACGCCGGTAACTTTAACCAGGGTTTTGGTGTTCTCGGCCTGACGATGAAGACCACGGATCTCAATTACTTCCTTCAGGACGACTGGCGCGTGACCCCCAGATTCACGTTGAATCTCGGTCTGCGTTACGAGTACCAGCGCAATCCGAACCCCGTGCATCCGAATCCCACCTTGCCGCAGACGGACAACAAAGTCGACGACCGAAACAACTTTGGACCACGCGTCGGCTTTGCTTATGACCTGTCGGGTGACGGCAAGACGAGTCTTCGCGGCGGTTGGGGACTCTACTACGGTCGCGTGATCAATTCGACGGTTTATAACTCGCTGGTAAACACGGGCGTCGGTACCGATGTAGGTCAGCGCCAGTTTATTACCAGCGCTACGAATCTTCCGGCGGCCTGTTCAGGCCTCTCGGCTGATGACTGCACGTTGCTGCCGATCTATCCGAACCTGCTGCCGGCGACGAATCCGCCGGTGGGCGCCGTGCAGTACTTCGATGATGATTTTCAACTGCCGCAGATTCATCAGTGGGACTTCATCTTCGAGCGCGAAGTCTCGCGAAACACGGTCGTCTCGGCGTCGTATCTCGGCAGCTTCGGTAATTCGCTGCCAAACTTCGTCGATACAAACCTGCCGCCGCCGCGACGCATAGTGGCGTTGAACATCGTCGGTGGTCCATTCAACGGCCAAACTTATCTGACGCCGATCTTTACTGGAACACGTCCGGATACGCGGTTTGCGCAGATCACCGAGATTCGCAGCGATGTGATTTCCAAGTACCACGCTCTCGTGCTGCAAGCGAATCGTCGTTTGACGAAAGGATTGCAGTTCCAGACCAACTACACGTTGTCACGCGCCTCTGACACTGGACAGAGTTCGACAACGTTTACGGCGAACAACCTGCCATTCAATGCGTTTGACCAGTCAGGCGAGGACGGGCTTTCGAACTTCGATCGCCGGCAGAAGTTTGTCGCGAGTGTGGTCTATAGTCCGAGTCCGTTCAACGACGGAGCGGCCAAACACGTCTTCAATGGTTGGACCTTTGCTCCGATTCTGAATGCGTTTTCAGGTCAGCGAGTGACGGGGAACATCAGCGGCAACGTCACGCCGACGTCATTTGGTTTCGCCAACAATACGACGCCTGGCGGTGGTATCAACGGTTCCGGCGGTTCCTCGCGCTTCGCGCTGGTGCCACGTAACTTCTTTAAGCAACCGAACATCTGGTACGTCGATGCGCGACTTTCACGACGGTTCAGTCTCACTGAACAAGTGAAGCTCGAAGTGCTGGCGGAGGGTTTCAACGTCTTCAACCGCACGCAGGTGACGGTGGTCAACCCGACGATCTATAACCAGTCTGGCACCACCTTGACCTTCAACGGCACTGGAACCAATCCGTTCTTCAACGTCACTGGCGCTGACAGTACGCTTTTCCGCGAGCGCCAGGTGCAGTTTGCCGCGCGATTTGAGTTCTAAAGCGTAACGGCGGGGGCAAGCCCCTCTTCCTGACTTGTTCGGATTTACGATCGTACTTGGACTGAACAAGTCAGGAAGAGGGGCTCGCCCCCGCTCTTACGAGCTCTCAACTTCCCCGCCTTCTTCTTTCCACGCTTTCCAACCACCCGCCATCGAAAACACGTTTGTATAACCCATGCGTTGCAGTGCGTCTCCGGCGAGCGCCGAACGATATCCGCCGCCGCAATACAGAATCAGTTCTGTGTCTTTGTCAGGCACAGTCGTCTCAATATCCCGCTCGATGATGCCTTTGCCGAGATGAATTGCCCCGGCGGCGTGCGCCGCATCCCATTCTGTGTCTTCGCGCACGTCGATCAGTTTTGCGTTCGTGTTCTCGCGCATTCGCTGTTGTGTATCCGCAACTGAAATCTCGCGAACACGGCTTTTCGCATCGTCCACGAGCTTTAGAAAACCTTCGGAATGTTTCATGATCGGTCCTTTTGGTGTGTATTTTGGTTAGCGCTGCCAAACGATTATAATGCCCGGTCTTTTACCGTTTACATTACCGCTCTGACGAGGGGAAACCTAAAAAATTGGCTAACGAACAGTTTGATGTAACGATTATCGGCAGTGGGCCGGGTGGTTACGTGGCCGCCATTCGCGCCGGCCAGTTGGGCCTTAAGACTGCCATAGTCGAGAAAGATAACCGGCTTGGGGGCACTTGTACGCTGCG
>JBKPJP010000150.1:0-4265 GCA_046730735.1 Acidobacteriota bacterium
TTCTCGAACATTCGAAGACCACACATCCGCTCGGTCGCACCGGCCGGCCCGAAGAGATCGCAGACCTCGTCCTGTTTCTCGCCTCCGACAAAGCCTCTTGGATCACCGGCGCCACCTATTCAATCGACGGCGGCCGCAGCCAAACCTGTGCCCGTTAATGACGAGCGTTGCTGAAGATGCCACGGGCTTGTCCCGTGGAGCTTCATGCTTGCAGCTACTCCACCCCATTTATTTTAACGTTCGGATGCCACGGGCTTGTCCCGTGGAGGGTTCACGTTTAGTAGCTAGAAACGTGAAACTCCACGGCACAAGGCCGTGGCATCTGAAAGGTTTCTTTGAATGCTTTTTTAGCGGCGACCGTGAAACTCCACGGCACAAGCCCGTGGCATCTTTCGACTTATTGTGCTAACTCGCTATACTGCGCTCCCAATGACTCCGCAACCAACCATCGTTATCCGAACCTCGCCTCGCGTCAGCGTCATCAGGGTCGTGCTCGCGTTAGTAGCACTATTTATAGCTATCTTTTTGGGACTACTCGTCCTGCTGCTGATAGGCATAGAGACCGGCCCCGTCGGGCTGTTGCTTGGTTTCCTGACAGCCACGATCCCGGTTCCACTTTATATCGCCCTCGTCCTATGGATCGATCGTTATGAAGGCGAGCCGCTCTGGATGCTCGCCACCGCTTTTTTCTGGGGCGCGCTGATCGCGACCTTCTTCGCTTTTCTCCTCAACACAAGCATGCAAGTCCTCGTTCACTCACTTGCAGGTAAGGGTGCAGGCGAAGCGTTCGCCGCAGTCGTCTCCGCGCCAATCGTCGAAGAAACTGGGAAGGCATTTATTCTGTTTGTCTTTTTCTTCGCGAAGAAGGATGAGTTCGACGGAGTCATCGACGGAGTTGTCTACGCCTCAATGGCTGCACTCGGTTTCGCGATGTCTGAAAACATTCTTTACTACGGCAAGGCAGCGGCGAGCGGTGGTGGCGAAGCACTGACAGCAACTTTCATCCTGCGCGGTTTCTTTGCGCCGTTCTCTCATCCGTTGTTCACCAGTCTAACGGGCATTGGCCTCGGCCTCGCCAGACAGTCGAACAATGTCGCGATCAAAATCATCGCTCCGATCATCGGTTTATCGATGGCGATCTTTATGCACAGTCTTTGGAACGGTTCGGCAGTTTTTGGCGGCGGCGCCGTTTTCCTTTTGATTTACATTCTGGTGATGATCCCGGCGTTCTTCATCATGCTCTTCGTTATTTCAATGGCCCTGCGCCGCGAAGGACGAATAGTGCGCGAGTTTCTGGTAGTCGATCTTGAACGCGGCTTTTTCACTCAGGAAGAGTACAAACAACTGGGTTCGATCATCGGCCGCATGGGCTCGTCGTTTAACGCCTTGTCGAGTAGTGGCTATAAAGGTTGGCGCGCGCGTATGCGCTTCAATCAACTGGCCAGCGAGTTGGCGTTTCATCGCAGTCGGGTTTCTCGCGGCGTTTACTCGGCGGAGCAGGACGTGCGAGAGTTGGAAACCGCCTACCTGCATGCGTTGCAGGGTCTGATAAGCGAGTTAAGAAGACGTTAAGGATTAAGGCTCGCTGGTTATCTCGTTCTGGCTTATACTGGGCGCGAATTGCGCAAGGTCATTCATCAGAGCTGAAAGCTCGTGAAAATCCAACTTCTACCCAGCACGTTTGATGCTCATGGCGTAGCGAACCTCGAGCAACGCCTGACTTGCTTTCTAATCGATGACTGCGTGGCGGTTGACGCCGGCAGTATCGCCATTGCTCTGACTAACGAGCAGCGGTCCAGGGTCAAAGACATCATCGTCACTCACCCTCACATGGACCACGTCGCCAGTCTGCCAATCTTCATTGACGATCTGTACCCGAGTTTGCAGCAGCCGATGCGGGTCTACGCGACGCAGGAGGTAATCCAACTGCTCGAGCGCGACATTTTTAACTGGAATCTCTACCCGCGTTTTTCTGACTTGAAGAACGACTATGGACCAGTGATGGAATACGTGCCGATTCCGATCGGAAAACCATTCAACGTGGCCCATCTGAGTGTGGTTGCAGTGCCCGTGAATCACATTGTGCCAACTGTGGGTTTGGTGGTCTCAGATGGTAAGAAGAGCGTCGCTTTCAGTTCCGACACTTCCGAGACTGAAGAGTTTTGGAAGATAGTGAACGCGATGAAGGATCTCGATGCGTTACTGATCGAGGCTTCATTCCCCGATCGCATGGCCAAGCTGGCTCAAGTCTCGCGCCACTTCACGCCCGCATCGTTGGGCCAGGAGTTAAAGAAACTCACTCATAACGGCATGGACATCATGGCCGTGCACCTCAAAGCGACTTATCGCGACGAGATCGTCGCACAGCTCAATGCTCTGAACATTCCCAAGTTGAGTGTGATGGAGCCCGGCAGGGTTTACGAGTGGTAGTTCAATCAACCGGTCGATCGAACTGGATTGGCTCAAATTCTTTTTCGGTGTGTTCGCCGTCCGCATCGTGAAGTGAAACGCGTCCGCTCGACAGCAGTTCTTTAACCAGGAACGTGCGCTGGTTGCGATCACGTCCGGGCATGAGTTCGGCCCTGAATGTCACCGGCATACCCGGTCTGGCCCAAACGTCACTTTTCTTCGTTAGCTGCACGTGATTTTTCTTCCGGTAAGCAAATGCAGCGCTGATGGCTCCTGCCCCAACCGCCCGCCCGCCAAGGAGCCATCTTGTACGCTTGTTCATTATGTGTATCGCCTACTCGCAAAGCGGATCGAGCCGGGCGCTAATGGTCGGCAGACCACTCAATGCTCGCTCCGCGTTGATAGCGGTGAAGGTGGACCACTCCGCGGGCAACGCAGCTTCCGAGAACACAGCTTCCACCGGACACTCCGGCACGCACGCGTCGCAATCGATACACGTCTCCGGATTAATCACCAGCATGTCATCATCGAGATGAAAAGCCTCAACCGGACAGACAAGCGCGCAGTCAGTGTAGCGACAGTTAACGCACGGCTCGGCCACGATATACGTCATTTGAACTTTGGCTCCTTAAAGATAGGTCTTAAACTTCCGGCAACAAATCTTAACCAGAAAAGATGCTGCGACACAACAATGAAGAGTTTGATTGTGATCCTGGTGGTGCTTGCTCTCGGCAGCGGGCAGGAGAAAGTGGATCTTGCAGGACTGTCAGAAAAGATCAGTAGCCAAATCAAGGCCAAACTGCCGGATTGGAAAAGTATGAGCCCGCATACTTCTGGAACTCTACAGTCCGGGATCGTGGTTCAATCGTGGTGCGTTCCGCACAGAAACGTCCAGGTTGCGATCGCCATCCGCGAGTCAGTTGAAGCGGCAAAGAAAGAGATTAGAAGTTATTTACAGTTCCGGCGTGAGCCCCAGATCTTAACCGGGTTTGGTGATGAAGCGTTTGCGCCGGAGCCTAACGGCTATCAGTATGTTTTGCGGAGGAGACGACATGTGATTTACATCAGCACGGTCGTGTACATAGAAGAGGATGCGAATGCCCTAAACCTGACTGAAGCGGAACGACGCGCACGCGAAAGAGCCGAAGTGGAACGGATCCTAAAAGAGTTGGCAACACAATTCTCCGCGATCGAACTCGAGTAATCGCCGAGACAGCGCCCGAGTTCAAACAGAACCGGATTGACCGGAGCGCCAGGTCTCAGAGGGTACGTTGTCATCGAACTCATAAAAGCGCAGATCGGACGCGGTGAACATTTTCGTCAGCATGATGATCTGACCGGTGTGCATCGAAATGGGAAGCGAGCTAATAACCGCTTTCCTATCTTCTGTTTGCAGACTAACTGAATTTCCGTTGACGGCTTCTCATCGCGATATGGCACGGACCGGAGGGATTGAGGGTTTGCTCCATCGCCTGTGACAGCTGGCTGCATTTAAAGCGCTAACACCGAGCTTTAGTCATTTTCGGCTTGCGAGGTCGGCTACAAGCCCGGTGTTAGATGCCGAGTAAAGATCGCGCCACTTAGTTATTTGGCTCCGTTGGTTGGCTCCCCGCAGCACCAGAAGTCCCTCTGACGCACTGGCGCGTGAGCTTCGCATTGACTATCAACCCGGAGT
Source organism: Acidobacteriota bacterium (assembly GCA_046730735.1). Lineage (GTDB taxonomy): Bacteria > Acidobacteriota > Blastocatellia > Pyrinomonadales > Pyrinomonadaceae > PSRF01. Next base: position 4,085 of record JBKPJP010000150.1, read on the forward strand.
AAATTGAATCATTCTTTACATCAATCACCAGGGTATGATAGCCAGAGTTAAGCCAAAGTGGATTGACCGTCAGTGGCTGGCCACCCTGAAAGCAGGTGGACCCTCCACACGAACCAACTGACTGCCCTTGAACGTCCAGAAAGGCGTTTGCGCTGTTGTCAGCACTAAACATACCAGTCAA
>JBKPJP010000151.1:0-6056 GCA_046730735.1 Acidobacteriota bacterium
CTGGGAGCGGGGCTTCAGAAAATTCCCCGGACCTGTGGTTAAAGAGCTTTTGCCCGATCACGAAAGACCGAAGGCCACAGCTAATGGATTAATTAAGTGGTTGAACGTGCGGGAACGCCGAAGGCGTTGTCTAATTTCACCCCAGGGTTGGAGCGCAGCGACAACCCTGGGATAACAAAATGAAACATGATAACCCTGAAAGGGTTCGGCAATTGGCGAACCCTTTCAGGGTTGTACGCAAGATTAGGATGACGCACCCAGGGTTGTCGCTGCGCTCCAACCCTGGGCTTAAATTAGTGAACGCCTTCAGCGTTTAGAGCCTCGGGATTGATAACATCTTCGGCAATTATGACCAGCGCCTTCGGCGTTAGTGGAGCGACTGTATCGCCTTGATTGAATCGAGAGAAGAGTTCGCAGATAGCTGGCAAAACGGCGAAACTGAAGAACTCTCAGAAGAACCGGAATCCACGCAAAACAATTCGCGCCGCTATCTCATTTGGCTGCAAACGCTCGCCTTCCTGCTCGGTCTCGGTCTACTCATCTATGTAATTAATCGCGTCGGCGTGCAGCCGCTTTTCGACGCACTGCTGCGGATCGGTTTCGGCTTCTTCGTGATCCTCGGTCTCAGTGGACTGCGGCACGTGCTGCGCACGATCTCGATGCGCGCGGCTGTGCCTGCGGAACACCGTCGCATCAGTTTTCGCAATGCGTTCGCCGCGCGTCTCGGCGGCGAAGCAATCAGTTTTCTGACGTTCACTGGTCCACTTCTCGGCGAAGCGACGAAAGTCGCGCTGCTGAGAAAACGTGTACCGTTGACTTACGGCGTGCCGGCGCTCGTCGTCGATAATCTCATCTACAACCTCTCCGTTGTGTTCTTCGTGTTGAGTGGCGCAGTGGTGATGTTGTTGCAATATCCGTTGCCGCCGTCTGCATACCTCGTGCTTTTGATCATCGCCGCGGTTGCAGCGTCAGGAATATTGGTCGCCGCGATTGCCGCGAAACGTCGCGTGATGATGCTCACGTGGGTGATCGATCGTCTCGGCGAGCTGCGACTGAGCCCGAAAGTCATACTCAAGCGCCGCCATCACATCTACCATCTCGAGTCGAAGGTCTACGACTTCTACAAGCATCATCCGGGCGCGTTCTTTGGAATGATCGGCTGCAATCTGCTGGCGCACGCCGCGAGTGTCCTGGAAGTCTATCTCGCGCTGAAGATGCTGGGCTTCCAGTCGCAAGTCTCCCAGGCCTACATCATTGAGTCGCTCACTAAAGTAATCAACTTCGTGTTCGCATTTGTCCCCGGAACAATCGGCGTTTATGAAGGCGGCACCGAAGTCATCCTGCAAAAAGGGCTCGGCTTCGAACCCGCTGCTGGTCTCGCCTTGGCGCTCGTGCGCAAAGCCGCGATTGTTTGCTGGACCTCGATTGGCCTCTTCGTACTTACCTGGCGTACGCTTCCCAATGCGTGGCGCCGCATCCTAGATCGAAGCCCGCGTTTACAACGTCTTATGGATAGCCTGGTACTTTCAAATATCGCTCATCGACCAGCACGTACCGCGGTCAGCATTCTCGGTACGGGCGTGGGAGTGTTGCTCATCGTTTTTACGGTCGGCCTTGCTCACGGCGTTTTGCACGAACGTGGCCGTCGTGAATCAAACATCGGCGCGGAGATCATGATTCGTGCCTCGGGGTCGATCGGTCTCACCGGTGGCTCACAATTCAAGATACCGACTTCACACGCTGCGGAACTCGCGTCGATACATGGCGTCAGGGCCGCAACTCCGATCGGACAGGCGTTCGACAAGAGTGATTCCGGTTTTGGACAGCGTTTGATTGACGGCATTGAATACGACGAGTACGCCAATCTTGCGCACATCACGATTCGTGAGGGACGAAAGCTGGAATCGGGTGACGAAGCCATCGTCGACCCCGAGTGGAAAGATCGGCGCAAGATCAACATCGGCGACACTGTCGAGCTTTTTCAACGTCCGTTTAAGATCGTCGGAGTTTACGAACCGCCGGGCGGCGGCCGCATCAAGATTCCGTTGAAGACGATGCAGGAGCAGGAAGGCACAGAGAACCGTGCTTCAGCGATTCTCGTCTCGTGCTTGAATCCGGCGCTCCAGGACGAAGTGGCCGCGCAAATACTGCAACGCTTTCCGAATGATCAACTTATCTTCACGCGCGATCTGCCTGAGATTTATGCGTCCGGGGTGCCGGCGTTGAATGTTTTTCTACAAGTGGTGGTTGGTGTGGCGGCAGCGATCAGTATGCTCGTGATCTTGTTGGCGATGTACACGACGGTCACCGAGCGCACGCGGCAGATCGGGATTCTGAAGTCGCTCGGCATGTCAAAGACGGCGATTGCTTGGGTCATCGAGCAGGAAGCGATTATCGTGAGCTTCCTGGGGGTGGTTGTCGGGGTTTTGTTGACCATGCTCGCGCAGCTCATCGTCACGCGCACGACGAGTTTGGCGATTGAAATCGAACCGCGCTGGGTGTTGATTGCGTTGGGCGTCGGGTTACTCGGAGGCAGCATCGGCGCGCTTTATCCGGCTGTTCGCGCCGCCCGTCAGGATGCAGTCGACGCATTGAGCTATGAATAATTTGAAAGTAAAGCTTGTTCTAATTGTGGAACCAAATTAATTCCACGCACGTTTCGAATACTATGTATTGCCCACAGTGCGGTACAGAATCACAAGCGAACGTCCAGTATTGTCGCGTCTGCGGCTCGAACCTCAAGGTGATCGGGAAAGCTGTCTCGCTTAGCGAGGCGATCGCGAGGAGTGATCGCGGCCCGCTGCCGAAGTTCCGCGAGATGGTGAAGAACCTCAAGGTGGATCATGTGACCGAAGAGGTTTCGCGCGCCCTCGATCACATGAACCAGGAGCTGGCGCAGGTCGAGACTAAGAGAAAATCGAAATCGCGTGAGGAACGTCGCCCCTGGATCAATTTCAGAAAGAAGAAAACAGCCGCCGAACGCCGGGAGAATCACATCACCAAAGGCGTGGTCTCGATGTTTTCGGGCGTCGGTCTCACCGTTTTTCTGTACTTTCTGTCAACCACGCTGATATTGAACCTTCCGCCGGAGATTGTCGGACGGATTCCATTCGAAGTTCAGTCGATTGTCAGGATCATCTGGTTGTTGGGACTGCTGCCGGTAACGTCGGGTCTCGGCCATATCCTCGCCGGGCTTTTAATTCGCCCCGATCGAGAACCGCAACCGCAGTTGGACGAGGTCGTCTCACCGCCACGCGAACTAACGGATCGACCTATTCAAGATCCGGTTCCCGTAAGCGTCACCGATCACACTACGAACTTGCTCGATCCAATCCCCGCACACAAAAAAGCACAAACCAGCAATTAACTGATTTGTGCCTTTTTGTGGCTCGTTACTGCTCACGCGGCCTGATGCGAACCGCGTAATCAGGCCAGCAATCGCGATAATCGAAATCCTCCAACGAATTCGATGACGCGTGTGACGAAAACTCATCATCAAGCCCGAATGGGAATGTGAACGTCAAGGGCGCCGCAGGCGGAGCAAACTTCGGATCCAGCGCTTTCGCAATCTGATCGCGAGCGTCCGCAAGATGCGCGCGCGTCTGTCGATCCGTCGCCCGCGCACTCGCCGCCGCCAGCGCAGCACTCAAATCACGCAGCTCAGCTTTGATCAACGCGCGATAGTCGTCCGTAACTGACGGTCGCACATTCAACTTGTTCGACAGCAAATCAATGTACGAGTTCTGAAGGTTACGTCGATAGACATCGATGCGAACCGAACCGGCGCCTTCGAGCTCGCTCCAGATACCCCTGCGAACATCCGCCATGAAGTCCGCGGGCTTGTACGCGGCCATGCCATCAATCGCCTCCTGCTCGATCAAACGATCGAAACGCGCGTTGCTCAGCAGCGAATTCAAAACACGCTCCTGGGCCTGGTTCACACGCGCTAACGCACCCGCCGCCTCGATGCGTCGCAGAATGTCAGCCTTTACCGCCCATGACGGTGTGGCAAACGCATTCTCATTCAGGAAGCGCACCGCGGCCTGCTGGTGCTCTTTGGGAACGATGACGAAGCGCACGCCATTTTGTCCCGCGTGTTTCTGTTGTGAATTGAAGCCGCCAACAATCGCCGTGACGTGATTCAACTCAGTGGCCCACTGTCCCAACATGCGACTGTACAGTTCTTCGAGATCGTCGTAAGGCTCACCCGGACGCGATGTTGCCGGCAACAGCATATCCGCAACACGCTTCAGGTTCTTTATACCGAGTCCGGTCGCGACGATCGCGTCAGCATCGCCAACAGCTTCCGTGTTCTCACCCGGATCGGAACCACGCGCATCAGCCGTGGAGAAACGCAAGTAAGCTTTTGAATCCTGTTCCCTGGCCCACTCATCGAGGGTCTTCTTTTCGTCATCGGGAGTCTTTGCGCCCGGAATCGGTTTGTAACCCCACATCGTGGCCCATTTATCGTATGGTCCAATCTGCGGAATCAGCTCCTCGGGCGGAATGTTGTCTTCCGGCTGGGCTACGTAGTTGAAACGTGAGTAGTCCATCAAAGTCGGCGTATGACTCATCGTCTTGAGCCACTGCGGGTCACGAATTTTCTCGACCGGATAGGTTGCGCTGGCTTTCATGTTGTGCTGAAAACCGAGCGTGTGTCCGACTTCGTGCGCAATGACATACTCGACCAGCCGGCCCATCAAATCATCAGGCAATGGAAGTTTCTTAGCGCGTGCATCGAGTGGTCCAGCCTGCAGGAAGTACCAATCGCGAGCGAGGTTCATCACGTTGTGATAGTACTGAATGTCTGACTCGAGAATCTCCCCTGTGCGCGGATCGCTGACGTGCGGTCCGGACGCATTCTCGATCGTGGAAGGAAGATAACGAATTACCGAGTAGCGTGCATCTTCCGGATCCCAGAAAGGATCCTCTGTCTTCGAGGGCGCTTCCTTCGCGATGATCGCATTCTTGAAGCCCGCCGCCTCGAAAGCTGGTTGCCAATCCTCGATTCCCTTCTTGATCCAGGGGATCCACTTGGTCGGCGTCGCCGGATCTACGTAGTAAACAATCGGCTTGATCGCTTCTGAAAGTTCCGCATTCGGATCTTTCTTATCGAGGCGCCAGCGCGTGATGTATGTGCGCTGAGGAGCGCGATGCTCGTCAACGCCGTAATCAATCTTGCGAACCGAGAAATAACCAACGCGCTCGTCGAAAAGACGCGGCATCATCGGCTGCTCAGGCAGTTTCACCATGCTGTAGTGCATAACGACAGTGGCGTTGGTTCCCGCGCGCATCCCCTGTGCAAACGGGTTTGGCGGTGGTTGTGGTCCACCACCACCGCCCGCCGGCGTCATGTCCGGGGGCGAAGTGTAAGTTTGTGAAACCTCGACTTCGATGTTGGTCGGAAACGACTTCGTCTTCTCGATAAACGATCGCGAAGCGTCGAAGCCGCGGGCCCGCAAGCGCGTGCGCGCACTAAACTCCGTGACTTCCGACGTGAACAACCGCGACACATCGATCACGGCCGAATCGTCTTTACCGAACGCTTCGATGTTGAACGCCAAAATGATCGTGTCATTGTTGGCTGCCTGGACAGCACGCGACACGGGAAGCCTGGGGTCGGCGACCACGTCGTAAGCAACGTTTCGCAGCAGAATGCGATTCCCTTTGCGCTCCCATTTCACCACCCGGTTGCCGGCAGCCTGGCCGCCATAACCCGCGCCCAGCGTGGTCCTGGCAATCTGGCTCACCCAAAGAAACTCTTTTCCGAGTTGGCTCTTTGGAATCTCGTAATAGACCTTCTCTTTGATCGTGTGAATGGTAAAGACACCTTCGTCTGACTTCGCTTCTTTGGTGATCACACGGTCATATGGTTTTGGGTCCGGAGGCTGATCCTGACGGCCAAAGGGACGTTCCTGGCCGGTGCCTCCGCCGGCAGGTGGTGTTTGCGGATCCTGAGGCGAGTTGTTCGCCTCGGAGCGAGGCGCAAGTAAAAACACGGAAATAATGAGCGAGAGAGCAATAATCGAGACAGGGAGATACCGAAATCGCATTCG
>JBKPJP010000152.1:0-2661 GCA_046730735.1 Acidobacteriota bacterium
GGTTTATCCACATTCTGTTAGTGCTGGCGCTGGTTGTGCTGCTCATCAATATAATCGGAGGTCGTCGTACAGTGGTTTAAAAAGGCAAACACACTGTTTGCCCTGCTCGACGCCCGACATCTATCAGTGGCAATTTAGCGATAGCTTCGTCGGGCGTCTTCGATCTTTAGGCAAGTGGTAAATCAACTTTACTAATGATTCGCCCTACTGGATAAAGATTCATTTGCGGATCCCAGTAGGGCGAACGTTTGTAGAAGAAACGCAGACGCGCTGACGGACTGGCGGCAAATTCCGCATCGGCAGCCAGGAGTTGTTCAAACTCCTGTTGCAGCTCGGGATTGTTCGCCAGCATCTCGCGGGCGAGTGCTTCGAGCACGTAGTGTTCGGCGTATTCCTTTTCTTCAAAGATCGCATTGAAGAAGCCCCAGTGAGCGAGCGAGTCAGGCGCTTGCGGTTCAAGAAGATTGAGAATCACTCTGCCTCCCGACTGGGCCAGCGACACTACGACAGATCCCGGTGGGAACACTCTCGTTTCTTTCGTCGGCTCGACGTCGAATCGCGGCATGTGCCTTCCTTCAAACGGCATGCTGGGCCACATCACATTTGTGAAACGATAACTCTCGACTTCGATCGATTCGAAGGCCGCGAGTGTTTTCATTTCCAGGTGATGAGCTTTCAGCACCTCAACTACTTCAGTCCACTGCGCGGGGACGATGTAGTAGAGCGGCGGCGCCACAGCCGCCGTGACTCTAAACGTTTGATACATCGGGACAGTTAAGTCGAGCGGTTCGCGACCGTAGACCACTCTCAGATCTCCCGAGATCTCGCTGTGTTCCGTCTCATACTGAAACGCCTTCAACTCTAACGGCGTCACATCGTTTGTAAGTTCGAAATCCAAAGGAAAGCTCGGCGTGGGATCGTAACTCTGTCCTGCCGCGACTGTGCGCGCGTCTGCTTCACGGCCGATGCGACGCAAACGTTCCGGATCGCGATTCACTTCCGTGAGCGCGGCGCGCAGAAAGTCGTACGTGCCGATCACTCGCGAACGATAGTCTTTGATCATGTGAGTCTCGATCAGAATTCCCGGACGATTTCGAGCGGGCACGTACCCGGTTGAAAAACGAGGAGAGCCATTGAAGTCGCGGGTGCCGAGAGTGAGATCACGATTATCGATGAACTCGAGATACCAGGAGATCACGTTGCCGGCTGCTTCAGTTGCGGGCGCGACTTTACCGCCGAACACGTCTCGTTCCCATTCGAGCACGGCGCTGTCGACTCCGGCGTGATGTTCGTGATGGTAGGTGATGTTGCACCGATAGTCCGCGCCGTCAGTGACGTGACAATCGATGAAGAGATCCGGTTGCCATTCGTTCCAGAGTCGCAGCCAGGCCCGTGTTTCGGGGGTGTCGGCCTTCATGTAATCGCGATTGAGGTTTTGATAGGTACTGGTGGTGCGCCAGCCCATCTCGGATGGACCATTCTGATTGATGCGATTGTAAGGCGTTGCTCGTTCGTGACCGTCGGTGTTGTAAATGGGGATGAAGAGCAGGACGACGTTCTCGAGTATGCCCGCGGCGGTCTTTGTGACTGCGATGTCGCGCAGTAGTGCGAAGCCTGCGTCTTTGCCGTCGGGCTCGCCGGAGTGAATACATGCTTGAATCAGCACGACGGCTTTGCCTTCGGCTTGTGCGGCTTGCGGCGTAAACGTGGCTGTTTCCGACGCGATTACGAGCGGCAGTTCCCTGCCTTGCCCACTGAATCCGAAGCTTTCGTAATCGATCGCATCTGAGACGTGGGCCAAACGTCGTGCAAACGCAACGGTGTCGTTGTAATTAGGGGTTTCGCGGTAATCGGTGCTCTCGGCGTGCGTACGCCATTCCGGAGGAATTGTAGACATAGTTTGTGGTCCAAGCGTGGGAAGTTTCACGCAAAGGCGCAAAGTGAGCAAAGGCGCAAAGAACCACGAACCTCTTTGCGGCCTTTGCTCCCTTTGCGCCTTTGCGTGAAATCAAAGTTTAGTACTACAGGATCTGCACTCACTACGCCGGCGCGCGTTGAGAGTGCCGCATGCTGAACAACGAATGTACATCGTTCGGGAAAACCAACTGGTGATGAACGCACTAACGCCCAGTATCAGGACCAGGACGGCAGCGTTCAGCAAAAAATCCTTAACGGTCTTCCACTCCTCTCGAATGATGCGCCTGCCCGCGTTCATACCCGGACTGAAACGGCCTGTCAAGCACCGTCCCGGCGTAAGCGGTTCTCAAATCGTCCTCGACCTCTGAATACGCCTTGCCGCGACGCGTCGGATGCAACGCCGCCTGGTAACCGCGACGATAACTCTCCTCATCGCGATCGAAGTCTTCGCCATAGTGCGCGCTTTCTCCTTCTCGCATCTCCTGCCACCAGTTTTCGCGCAGCGTATCGAGATCTTCCGCACCCGCTTCGTTCAGTATTTCCGCGGCTCGATCAGCCTGGTCACCCTCTTCTGCATAGACGATCACTATTGAGCGCCCATGTCTGAGTGAATCTTCATAGAGATAAACATCCTCGTGCGGTATGCCTTCGCCAAGATTTTCTTCAATAGTATCGCCGACGGCTGAACCGGCCGCTGCTCCGACCACACCCAACAGCGCCGCGCCAACCATGCCGAACGCGATC
>JBKPJP010000153.1:0-6614 GCA_046730735.1 Acidobacteriota bacterium
AACTTGTCGCGAAAGAGGTAGTGGCCTTTCAACTCGCGGACCAGCGACTGACGATATTTGATTAACTGCTCGTCCGGCCGTGCGCTCAATAGCCACGACTTCAGACGCTCGCTGCCTTCTCTCGTGACCGCACAGTCGATCAAGCGATGCAACGAACGTTCGCCGGTGATGTCGAGATCCGTTTCAAACGGATGGCCGGCGAGAGGAGTCGATGCCGGGTCTGCGAGTGGTATTCGTTCCCAATCCAGTTGAATACGCGCGATGTGTACCTGTTTGATTTCGATGAGTAGTGAATTTCGCGTCAGGCTGTCGCGAACGCGATTGTGATAAATCGTGACGATTGAAAACATGACCGCGATCAACGCCGCAACAAACCACGCCGCCTTGCTGCCGGCAAAATTGCAGAACACCATTGCCAGCAACACACCGCAGATAAAGATGGTTCTTCTCGCGGTCCAATACTTTCGACTGATTTCGTTAAGACTGCCGGCCCTGCGTTGCAACCGCGCGATCTGTTTATCAAGTTGGTGCAAACGAGTCATAGATAAACCTTAGGCGCACGGCGGTGTGGGACATTCAGATTCGTGAACGGCAGTGGCGTCTGCGCGGTCGCGTCCGAAGGTCGTGATCAAAACCACTGAGCCGACGATGATTGCCGCTGCCACAATCATTCTTGACGTGATTGGCTCGCCCGCAATCAACCAACCCAACAACACGGCGACCACTGGATTAACATAACCATAAGTAGCAGCACGCTCAGGAGTGACGTTGTTCAGTAACCAACTGTAAGCAGTGAAACTCACCAACGAACCAAAAATAAGTAAATAAGCAAATGCTCCAATCGAAGTCCACGACGCATTCTCGAGATTCAAACGCTGGAAATCGCCCGCCGCGAGAGCGAGTAATAAGAGTAACCCGCCGCCGGCGAGCATCTGCATTCCCGCAGCCATCGACGTCGGCGCATCAATCGGATTTCGACTCGAGTAAATCGAACCAGCAGCCCATGCAAACGATGCGAGGAGCACCACACCTCCACCTATCAAGCTCATCTTCGAACTATTACCAATCCCCTGGCCTAATCCATCGCTCACTAACAACGCTACACCTATTAGTCCGATGAAGACCCCCAGCAACACTTTTGCATTAGGTCGTCTGTGAGTGAGGCCCCATTTCAAAACCACTACCCACAAAGGCTCGGTCGCAACGAAGAGCGCCGCGAATCCTGACGTAATATACTTCTCGGCCCAGGTGACGCCGCCGTTGCCACAGAGCAGCAACAGCCCGCCAATGATGAAAGCGCGACGCCAGTTGGTAAATGAATCGCGCACCCTCGCACCCTGGCAAAGAGCCAGGACCAAAAGAATTCCTCCGGCTATCGAAAAACGTGTGCCCGCCATGAGAAACCCCGGCAGCGTTTGAATCGCGAAACGAATGCCGAGATACGTCGAACCCCAGATTATGTAGACCGCAGCGAACGCGAGAATAATCAGCACGCGAGATGGACGAGTTGTTGTCATGTGTACAGAGGAAAATGCCATAAAAAAGCACAAAAGGCACTGAGGGAAACTTCAGTGCCTTTTGTGTTTATGCGGCGTTTTGTCCTGGTGTGACTTTTTACGACTTAGTCAGGGCCGGTTGCGGTTGTTGTTTTTCGGCCGCTCTTGATTGTTGTTCGGTGGTGGACGCTGATCTTTGCGGTCGTTTGTAATGACTTTCGCAGGTTCCTTGGGCGGCCGCTTGTCCTTATCCTGATCTCGTCGTTGCGCAAATGCCCCCACCGACACTACGCCGAGCATCGCAATCAGCAGGACTTCTCGTAGTAGCTTAATCATTTCGAGCCTTTTCTCCTCGCTCCAACTAGCGCGCAGGAGGGAGAAAGAGTTGCGCCGACCAGAAAGCAGCAAGGCCAATGCCAGATGAGCCTGGCCGAAAAGTCTAGCAATTATCGGCCAAAACCGCACCGTTTCGCATTAAGTCGCACCGTATCGTGCAGTTTCTCGGCGGTTCTCTGCGTATCTCTGTGGCCTCTGCGTTTTAAAGGCGTTTTTAACGCAGAGGGCCGCAGAGTTAGCGGCGGATGGTGACGCTGAGGGTGCCGATGTTGCCGCTGCTGTCAAAAGTGCGAAGCGAGATGGTGTGTTCGCCCGGTCCAAGCGAACCAAACTCGACTGTGTAAACCTCGTGACCACTGTCGGCGATGCCGTCGTCAGGAAATACCGGAATCCACGCGGCTCCATCGAGACTCGCATCAGCTTTCTTCACCTTCCCGGTCGCATCATCAACCGCAAAACTTACCCGCACCTTATCTCCTGTGAGTTGCGGCTGGCCCATCGCTTTCACTACCGGCGGCGTGTTGTCAATATCAACAGGCTCACTCAATCTCTCGCCTGTTAACTTCTGGCCCGGCGGATTATCAGGCGCGTCCGAGGCGACTACCTTGATGATGTAACGACCGTCCGCAAGCGTTGCCCCATCGATGGTGTAAAAGTTATCCCGCAGTTTGTCTTTCAACAGCCGGAAGGTCTGTTCGTTGAGAGCGCGGTAGTAGATTGTATATTCCAGCGTATCGCCGTTGCGGTCTTCGCCCTGCCATTGAAACGAACGCGCACCACGCTGGTAAAAACGTCGCGGCGGCACCTGGGCTACTGGACCAAACACCGAAGGATCCAAGCCCGACGACTCCACGTTTGGATCAACTCCAACCTGAACCATCTGTTGCAGCCCTACACCGATCGGCAAAGCAGTGATCGACAACACTTCCGGCGCGACATTACGCGGCAGGTAAGCGACACTCACGTCTTCAACCCACGACGGCGCACCTGGTGAACCGGACGCGTGCACCGTCGCGCGCCATTGAATAAAGCGAGCACGCGGGCTCGAGATCTGATTTCCGTCCGGACTGCGATACGCCGTGCTCCAATCGCTCCACGTCGCATCAGGCCGTTCGCCATTGCCGCTGCGAGTTTGAATCTCGACGTTGCCGGCCCCGCGCCACCAGATGCGGCCCCACGACGCAGTCAGTTTTGCATCTCTGACCGGTGATTCGAATGTGCCTTCGTTCACCAATTCATTCCCAAATCGATAGAGTTTGCCCTGATTACTCGCGGCGGCGTAGATCTGATTGTTTCTGACGAGCAACGACGAGATCTGTCCTTCCGGAGACTGCAACAAGAGCGTGTCGCGGCCATCGTTCGTGACTGAATAGATGCGACCTTTATCAGCAGTACCGATGAGCACGCTGCCTGCTTGTAATGAGGGCGCGATCGCGAATGCCGTCACTGTTGTCGAACTCCAGACAACGTCAGTAGCGCCATCAGGAAGAATGCGAAATACCGCGCTCCGTGCGTTTGAAATATCGCTGCGGCTGCGCGTTTGTCCCGATTGACCTTGAATCGGCGCACCACTTTCATCGATTGCCGTGATCGTCACCGACGTGCTCGGCGTTGTGCCTTCGCTCGGTTGTGGCGTTGGCGCGGTAGGTGTCGCCGGCGTACGCGCACTCGCGGCAGCGTCGCTCAATGCGAGGGCGTAGATCGATCCATCAGCGGCCGGCGCCAGAGCGTGGATCTCGCGAAGCTGCGTGTCGAACAACGCGAAGGTCTTTCCTTCCGGTGACACACGCAACACCAATCCACCTGAGTCAGTGCCGGCGATGAGATCTCCCTGCGCAGTGACCGCCAGCGAGATCACATGTGTTTGACTGGTGTTGACGAGCAATGACGATTCCGGGTTCGCACCCGCCGCGCGAACGCGATAGAGCTTCCCACTGTCACCAGTTCCAACTGCGAGCGAACCATCGTTCATAACCGCGAGGGACCAGATGTACTTGTCGCCCGGATCGAAATAAACGTCAGCCTTTCCATCGGCCGCGATGCGATAGACCTTCCCATCCGGCGACGTGCCGGCGTAGAGCGCTCCGTCACGACCAATCGCGAGTGCGGTCACGTCGAGTTCGGCTGCGTCATAGAGAAGCGAACCAGTGCCGGCCGGCGAGATCTTGTAAGTCTTGCCATCGTGTCCGGTGCCGACATAGACGTTGCCCAGGCTATCGATCACGCTGGACCAGATGTAAGTCTGTTGCGTGTTGAAAACTTCAGTGAGCTTCGGCGCGAGCATCAGCACGCCTGTGTCGCTGATCGAAACCCCACGAGCGTCGCCCTTCAACAGTTCGGTGCGACCGCTCGTTTCCCAAATGACGGGCTGGCCCGCTTGCGCGGGTTGAGCGAGAAACGTGAGAAGTAAAGTTGTAATGATAATAAGACTGTAGGGTTGTTTGATGGTCATCTTTGCGTCAGGTTCCTATGTACTTGGCATAAAGCGAGCGAGCGACGGCAATCTCATCGGTGCCGCGAATGATGGAGCGTGCATCCTGAAAAACGGTCAACTCAAACTTTCCGGTTTTGAAACGCAGCAGGTATTCGTTGAACTTCACTTCGCCGGCGCGACGCAGTCGTTCGGCGAGTGATGAAAAATTGATGCGAGTCGGTTGTGCCGGTGATATCTGGATCGCATCGCGACCGCACAACACGGCCGCGCCTTCGGAAACATTCGACAGCGTTTCGTAACGCGCGAGTCCGCACGTCGGACAATCCGCACGCGGCGATCCCGTCCCGATCCTTCTCCATTCGTTCCGCCAAACGTCAAACTGCATCAACGAGCCGTGCAGATCTTCGAGCCGTCCGGTCAACAACTTGAGCGCTTCAGCCACCTGAACTGCCGAGACGATGTTGATGATCGGCATAATGACTCCGGCGGTGTCGCACGTCGGCGCACTCGCCGCCGGCGGAGCTTCTTCAAACACGCAACGCAAACACGCGGATTCATGCGGACGTATGGTCATCGTTACGCCGTAAGATCCGACCGCAGCACCGTAGATCCAGTTTGTCTCGTGCTTCACGCAGGCATCGTTGATGAGGTAGCGAATGGCGAAATTATCAGTGCCGTCGAGGACGAGGTCACACTTATCGAGTAGTCGTTCAATATTGGAGTGGTTGACATCGATGATGTGAGGATCGACATCTACTTCGGAATTAATTTGCCGCAGATGATTCGCGGCAGCAATGACTTTCGGCAGACGCTGTTCGGCATCAGCTTCCGTGAACATCGTCTGCCGCTGCAGATTTGAAGGCTCGACGAAATCGCGATCGACTATGCGCAGGTGGCCCACACCCGCACGCGCCAACGCCTCAGAGTGGGCCGAACCCAGCGCGCCGCAACCAACAATCAGGACTCGCGCCGCCCGCAGCCGCCGCTGCCCTTCCTCGCCAATTCCACTAAAGAGAATCTGTCTGCTGTAACGATCGTCCACCGCACCTCAGTATAGCAGTGAACGGCCACAGGTCTCAGGCCATGATGCCGTAACGTTTAATCTTCGCGTTGAGCGTCGTCGGCTTCAGCCCGAGCAGTTTGGCGGCACGCGTCTGGCTGCCGGAAGTGCGGCCCAACGCGGTGCGAATAAGGCTCACTTCAAACTGCCTGACTTCGTCGGAAAAACGTGCGCCATTCTTGATGTCAACCGGCTTCGAGATCGCCAGCGACTCTACTTCGTCGAGCAGTTCCAGAACGGTTACGCGCAGCGTATTCAGTCGTGCGTCAACACTCTTGTCGTTGGGAGTCTCCTGGGTTTCTAAAATCTCTTCGCTTGTCATAACTCTCCTCCACAGATCGGCTACGCGAATAATCTCAAACTCCGGAGGGCACTGGATTGAGTCTGTGACGGAACGGCTAAAATTTGGGATGGAGCGGCATTTCTCTGCGATCTCTGCGTACCTCTGCGGCTCTCTGCGTTTCAAATAGTTCCTAACGCAGAGGACGCAGAGATACGCATAGTTAGATGTTGTTGCCGACGGCGCCCTGGAAGTTGGACCGGTAGTTGCGGCTGAGGGTGAGTTGCTTGCCGTTCTCCATGATGACGCGGTATTCACCGTGAAACCACGGCTGCATTTCCTTGATTTTATCGATCTTCACAATCGCCGAGCGGTGAATGCGTCGAAACTCTCGCGGGTCTAGTTGCTCTTCCAGACTACTGATTGTTTCGCGCAGCAGGTAAGCCTTCTGATTATCGTAGACGCGTACGTAATTTCCCTCTGATTCGATGCACTGAACGTCTTCCACACTGACAAAGAACACGCGACCGCCATTCTTGATCACCAGCCGCTCGAGATGACGTGGTCCACTCTTCAGTTCTTCCAGCAATGCGAGGATGTGACGATCGCGCTCGCCGCTCTGATCGAGTTTGATCTGCTGCTTGACGTGTTGCCAGGCCGCATCGAATCGCTCGCGATCGAAAGGTTTCAGCAGGTAGTCGAAGGCGTGCACCTCAAAGGCGCGCACGGCATATTGATCGTAGGCAGTGACAAAGATGATGTAAGGAGTGGATGCGCGATCGAATGATTCCAGCACTTCGAAGCCGCCGAGTTCAGGCATTTGTACGTCCAGGAAGACAAGGTCCGGCCGCAACGACTTGATCGCCGCTACTGCTTCACGACCATTCGCACACTCCGCGACAATCTCGACTTCCGAATCATCTTACAGCATCTCGCGAATCATCTCGCGAGCAAGTGGTTCATCGTCGACGACCAACACGCGAATACGTCTTGCGTTCGTCACTATGC
>JBKPJP010000154.1:0-10098 GCA_046730735.1 Acidobacteriota bacterium
GCTTTGCACTCTTCTGGGCCAGGACTGAGATACAGCCAAGGATAATCACTGCGAATAAAAGTAATCGAATTCTCATGTTGCCCCCTCACCTCTTGTTTGAAAGCCACCACGTGATGATAACCAGCAGTGGCCAGATGAAATAAAAGATCGCGGCGGCGCGTTTGGGTTGAACCGCCAATGGATACCCGGGAAAACCGTCCTCCGCGGAGCGCTCAGGTGTGCTGAGACCTGCAAGCTGATAGATCTGGTCCAGCACAACTTCTTCAATCGTCGACCGCTCGACCACTTTCTGCCCGCCGAGTTCGTACCAGATCTCGCCGTAATGATCGTCACCGCTTTCGAAAAGTCCGGTGCGACTCGAGGCTGCGTATTCAACATCGAGTTTGCCGAGCGTGCGTCGCAGTCGTTTCAGCACGTTCTGTTCGAAGTCAGTTAAGCGGGGATCTTCCGGCGACAGAAACACAGTGATCTTCAAAGGCTGATCGACCTGCCGCAGTGTCGCCTCGTCTTGCGCGGAAAAAGAGTTGCGACGATTCTCGCTCAGGTCCCAACTGCGGCGCAGATTCGCGGCTCCCCAAACCGCGCCGGCGGCAACGATCACCAAAAGCAGCGTTGCAAGAAGTCGCGCTCGAATCGTGCGGCCCGTCTGTAACCAGATCGCCGCCAGAATAAAGGCCGCGACGCTGAGCAGCACAATCACCAACAGCGCATTCAGCCGGAGCAGTCCTTGTTCAAACGATCGCAAGGCAGCCGTTGGCGTGTAGCTCGCCAATTGCTGCACAAAACCACCACGGCCCGCTGCGATGAAATCGAGCGCCCACGTGCCGACAGTAAACGCAAGCGTCACAATCGCGGCGCTTGCCGCAACGTCTGTCAGCGCCGCAGCGGCCACACCCAACGCACCGCTCAAGAGACCACGCAGTAAATGACCGAGCAGCAGGTTCAGCGTTTCCGGCCCATAAACGTGACCGCCGTATGAGCGCCAGAGAACAATCGCCGCGATGCCCGGCAGCCACGCTATTAACCACGCGAGCAGCAACACCAAACCCTTCGCCGCGAGTTTTGAGAGCATCGTGCCGGGAAGTTGCAACAGTAACTTCAGCGCGCCGCTTTCCTTCTCGGCTGAGATCAAACGAATGGCTACGAATGGAAACAGCAGCGTAGCCGCGAGGTCGTACGCGCCCCACGTCGGGACGATCACGCCGTCGAGCGAATTCAGTCCCTGCGGAAGTGCCGCTGGACCACCGCTGCCGCTCATCTCCGCATACAGTGCAACCGCGGTTATGAAGCCGTGTCCAACCAGTAGACCGACAAACAGAAGCAACAACCAGAACGAGCGCGACGCTGACAGTTCACGAACTTCTTTCGCAACGAGGCGCAGAAACTTAGGTGAGCGCAAGGAAGATCTCCTCCAGCCCACCGTCCGTCAGATTTGCCTGTGCCTGCAACTCGGCCAGAGTTCCTTCAGCAACACAGCGGCCACCATTCAATAGGATCAGACGATCGCAAACGCGTGCCGCGTCGTTTAACTGGTGAATCGAAACGAGGAGCGTCCGGCCCGTAGCGCTCTCGGCTTTGAGCAGCGCCATCACGTCTCTTGTCTGTCGCAGATCAAGACCATCAAACGGCTCATCGAGAAGTAACAACGGCTGTGGCGTGAGTAGACCAAGCGCGAGCAACACTCGCTTTCGTTCACCTTTCGAGAGCGTCGCGAGGCGAGCGTGCTTGACTTCCTCCAGACGCAACGGACCAACCAGTCCCGCGAGCTTTTCCGGCGCGCGGCGATACAATTTTTCAAAGAACGTCAATACCCAGTTAACCGTCTGCTGCGCCCACGGCAGAATCCCGTCGGGCATATAAAACAGAAGGTCCTTGCGATTCGTTAACGAGAGATTGCTCGGCAACAACCCTGCGAGACACTCGAGCACCGTCGTCTTGCCCGCGCCGTTCGGACCGATGAGCCCGAGCACTTCGCCACTGCCGACGCTGAAGCTGACGTCAGACAACACACGTCGCGCACCAAACTGTTTTGTTAAGCCCTCAACGTTTAGCAGACCCATGAGACTTCCGGATGCCGCGGGAGCGCTTTGCGTCTTTGCGCGAGGAAATATTTCACCCGCTAAAACTCACTCGTAGCGATACCGCAATGAATGTAAATATAGTCGGAGGGGAACTACTACCAGCCGCCGTAGGCTTAACTGAGAACGACGACGACCTGCTCGACGAAGTGATGAACGGAGGCTAAGACGTGGGGACGACTTTCGATTGTTACCGCGATGACGACCATCAACGTGAGTACAAGCCACGGTACGAAGCGAACGAGCGACGCGTTGCTTGCGAGCTGATGTGGATCCGTGTTGGCGAGTTCAACCAATCGCCTGACTCTGCCTTTGACTCCCGGCAAGTCGTCAGTGTTAGCGAGAAATCCCGAAACAGACGCGGGCAGTATCTGCTGTTGACCTTTGGGAATCATGCGTGCAATCCGCACCAATGCAGACGCGAGATTCAAAGCTACCAGAGAACTCTTTTGCGCGGCATACTCGTCCGCCGCCGACTCCGATGCCTCACTCCACGCTCTGTCGAGCGAACGACCGCAGGGAATAATCAAGAGAGCCGCGCGGCTGACGCGCATGACCGAGCGCTTGAAATTGTCGCGGGCGGCGAGATGTCCGTATTCGTGTGCGAGTGCAGCGACGAGTTCTTCCTGACTCAGCGATTCGAACACATGACTCGCGATAAACAGTCGCGGACGAAGGGCGCCGACGACGGCGATGATCGGAAACGAGTGTTGCAGTATGAAAGTCGGAACCGTGACTGCTTCAAGTTCCACGCGAGTTGAAGCGGTGAGCCAGTCTTTGAGTAGCGAACGCGTGGCGAACCATGAGCGCAGTCCACGCCAGATCGCGAGGCCAACGCCAATCGCGGAGATGATTGCAAGCAGTCCGAGTTTCCAACTGACTGATTCGTCCGTTGCATGTGGCTCGTAAGCGAGGTACGAGGGAATCATGAAGACGACGATTGCGATGATCGCGAGCACCGGCGGCCCGATGCGCATCACGAACAGGATCTCAGCGCGCGTGCGAGCAGAACATTTGCGCAACAAGGGACGGAAGAGACGGCCGAAGCCTGCTGCCAGCATCGTTGCTGTCGCGTTGATGGTCAGCAGCAGAGCGAGGACGAGGGTGATGCCGAGAAACGTGTACATTTAGTTCTTCCGGCGCAACTCCCGTTTCTTTTCCTGGACCAGGCGATCGAGTTCGTCGAGCAGCTCGCGATCTCGTTCGCTGATCGTATCGACAATGCATGCGAGCACTGGTTCAACCTCGTCTGCCCCGTGACCTAAAAGTCCATCGACCACGTCTTCTTTAATACCGCGATCGAGTTCTTCGCGCGAGACGACGGCGGCGTACATAAACGCGCGACCGTCTTTGCGGCGCTCGAGCAGTTTCTTTTTGTAGAGACGATCGAGCGTGGTCATCAGGGTTGTGTAAGCGATCTGCTCGTTGAAGACGCGATGAATGTCGCGCACGCTGACTTCACCGAGCCGCCAAGTCTCTTCCATGACCTGCCGTTCGAGCTTACCAAGAGCGAAACAAGCGATTTCACGCGGGCGGCGAAATCCACGCAGCAGAAAGCGAGAGGTTTTCATGGGCAGGATTGTAACCACAGATTACACAGATCTCCAGCCAAAGATTAGAAGAGACCGGATTTTAGATCTGTGTAATCCGTGGCTAATACCTCATTTGGCGACTCAGGCTGTTCGCGCTATCATGAGTGGTTTTCGTCTAGCGTAAATTTTCGTCTGTATGCCTGAAGAAGCTATTCAAGTTAAGGGAGCCCGCGTTAACAACCTCAAGAACGTCTCCTTCTCCGTGCCCATCAACAAGATGACTGTGGTGACGGGGGTGAGTGGGTCGGGCAAGTCTTCACTTGCATTCGACACGATCTACGCCGAAGGACAGCGTCGCTACGTTGAATCTCTGTCCGCATACGCGCGCCAGTTTCTGGAGCGGATGGATAAACCCGACGTTGACGAGATCCTGGGCATCGCGCCTGCCATCGCCATTCGCCAGAAGAATTCAACGCGCAATCCACGTTCGACTGTCGGCACGCAGACTGAGATTTACGACTACCTGCGACTGCTCTTCGCGCGCGTCGGTCAGACTTATTGTCGAGTTTGCGGCAGGCTGGTGACACGCGACTCAGCGGATTCGATCGCCGACGAAGTGCTAACGAAGCTTGCCGAAGGAACAAGATTCTATGTGCTCTTCCCTGCCTCGGCAGGTTTGAGCGAGCCCGAAAAGAAGGTCTCGCGAAAGAAAGCAGCGTCATCTCGTCAATGGTTAACCGCGCATCTGATGAGCCTCATGCAACGAGGTTTCACGCGTCTTTACTTCGCGGGACAGACGATTGACCTGCAATCGCCTGACGACTATCAGCGCGACGATTTCAAAGACGTCTACGTGCTCGTCGATCGTCTGGTGGCGCGACCTGATGTTCGCCAACGCCTCGTCGATTCACTCGAGATCTGTTTCCAGGAAGGACACGGCACCGCACTCATCGAGACTGCCGAGGCCGAGCCGCAACGACTCTGGTTCTCCGAACGGTTCGAGTGCAAGTACGACCATACGGTCTACGCTACTCCCGAACCGCGTCTCTTCAGTTTCAACAATCCTTTCGGCGCGTGCCCGACTTGCCAGGGTTTTGGCAACACGATCGGGCTCGATCTCGATCTGGTGATCCCGAATCCCGGTTTGTCGTTGAAAGACGGTGCTGTCGAGCCATGGACCAAGCCGCAACACGAGTGGGCGATGCAGGAGCTGAAACAGTTCTGCCGCTCCGAAAAGATCTCGATGACGGCGCCGTTCAATCAGCTCTCGCGCTCAGAACAGCAGGCGATTATCGAAGGTCGCGGCGACTGGGCGGGTGTGCGCGGCTTCTTCGAGTGGATGGAGACGAAGAAATACAAGCTGCACGTGCGCGTCTTTCTCTCGAAGTATCGTGGCTACACCCTGTGTCCGGATTGCGGCGGCGGCCGTCTGCGCCAGGAAGCGCGCGACGTAAGGGTCAGCGGCAAGACGCTGCCCGAGATCTGTTCGCTATCGATCAAGGATGCGGACGCGTTCTTCGACACACTCGAGCTCTCAACCGAGCAGACCGCCATCGCCGACCGAATACTTTTCGAAGTGCGGCGCCGTTTGCGATTCCTGGTTGAAGTCGGACTCGACTATCTAACCCTGGATCGTCTTGCGTCGACGCTTTCGGGCGGCGAGGCGCAACGCATTCAACTCGCCACAAATCTTGGTTCGTCGCTCGTGGGCGCGCTCTACGTTCTTGACGAGCCTTCGATTGGCCTGCACCCGCGCGACAACGATCGACTGATTCGCCTGCTCAAGAATCTGCGCGACATCGGCAACACCGTTCTCGTCGTCGAACACGACGCGGAGATGATGCGCTCCGCGGATCATATCCTCGACATAGGTCCCGCCGCCGGAGAGCTCGGCGGCCGCGTGATGTATGAGGGCGACTTCAAAGGACTGCTCGCGGATGAGTCTTCGCTGACCGCACGTTATTTACGAGGCGACGCCGAGATCAAAGAACCGCGCCAACGTCGCACGATGCAGAAACGACGACTGACGATCCAGGGCGCGGCCGAACACAATCTCAAGTCGATCGATGTCGAGATCCCGCTCGACATGCTCGTCTGCATCACGGGCGTCAGTGGTTCAGGAAAATCGACCTTGATTCACGACTGTATCTATGCCGGATTGAAGAAACAACGCGGCGATTGGCAGGGGCACGTCGGCGCTTTTCAGAAAATCGAAGGCGGTCAGTTCATCGACGACGTAATCCTCGTCGATCAGTCGCCGATTGGCCGCACTCCACGTTCGAACCCGGTTACGTATATCAAGGTTTACGACGCGATTCGCGAAGTGTTCTCGTTAACGCGTGAAGCGCAGGCGCGTGGTTTTGATCCGTCGCACTTCTCTTTCAATCTTCCCGGCGGGCGTTGTGAGGTTTGTCAGGGCGACGGCACGGTTACGGTCGAGATGCAGTTTCTCGCGGATGTCGAACTGGTGTGCGAAGAGTGCAAGGGCACGCGATTCAAGCAACAGATTCTCGACATTCGTTATCGCGGCAAGAACGTTCACGAAGTGCTCAGCATGACCGTGCGCGAGGCGATCACGTTCTTTCGTGAAGTGCCGAAGATCACCAATCGCCTGCGCGTGCTCGACGACGTCGGCCTCGGCTATCTGCGTCTGGGCCAGTCAGCCACAACTCTCTCCGGCGGTGAAGCGCAGCGAATCAAACTCGCCGCACACCTGCTCAAACGCACGGGCGCGAAGACACTCTACATCTTCGACGAACCGACCACCGGCCTGCACTTCGACGATATAAACAAACTGCTCGCGGCGTTTCGCGCATTGATTGACGCAGGCGGATCGCTGCTGGTGATCGAACACAATCTCGACGTGATCAAGACTGCCGATCACATCATCGATCTCGGCGCCGAAGGCGGTGAGGCCGGCGGTTACGTTGTCGGCATAGGCACACCTGAAGAGATAATGAGGATTCCTGAGTCGTACACTGGTCGATTTCTGCGCGACTACCTTGCGAAATCAAACGGCCACACCAAATAAGATTCCATTCCGACGGCGTTTACTTTACGTCGCGTCTATCTACGCCGTCTTCCTGCTGCTGCTGTTGTTGGTTGAAGTGGTCGCGCGCGTCGCGTTTCCGCGCGTCGAGAGTCTCGAACTGTTTGTCGCGACGCCGCAACAGCGGATGCAGGTTGCGAGTCCGCAACAATCGTCGATCTTTGAAGGCGATCCGTTGCTGCTGTGGCGTCTGAAACCAAACCTGGACCATGCGATCTGGGATTTCACTGTAGTCTCAACTAATGCGCAGCACTTTCGCGCGGACTATCCGGTTGGACCAAAAGCCACCGGGACGTTTCGCGTTGTTTGCCTCGGCGACTCGGTCACGTTTGGTTATCGCGTGCCTCCTGTCTGGCCCGACAAGCCGAAAGATTACGATCCGGAGTGGCAGCCGTTTCCGATGTTGCTCGAGAAGGAACTTCGCAAGGCGAATCGGAATCGGCAGATCGAAGTCTTCCCGATGGCCGTGCCGGGTTACACGACTCACCAGGGACTCGCGTGGCTGCGACGCGACATCGACTACCTGAAACCTGACCTCGTGATCGCGAGTTTTGGCTGGAACGATGCGAGCGCGAGCGACGTGCCTGATCGACAGGCGATTGATACGCGCTGGTTTCCGGTGACGATTCGCTGGTTAATAGATCACAGCCAGGTGTTTGCGCATGCGACCCGGTGGTTGCGTTCGCGAAGTGCGAGAGCGCCGCGGGTTGTTGCCCCTGCGCCGCGAGTTTCTGAGAGTGAATACATCGACAACTTCAACGCGATTGTGAATCTCGCACGTTCACGTGGGGCTTCAGTGATCGTGATTGGCGCGCCGTATCGCGACAGCACGACCAATCCTCGTGAAGCGGAATTAATGACACGTTATCGCGCGTCGCTGAAATCAGCGATGCAGCAGAGCCAGACGCCTTATCTCGAGATTCTCGAATTGACGGAAGCGGCGGGCAGCGTTAACCAGGGCTTCTTTGGTGAACTGATCCACCCGAACCACATCGGCCATCGATTAATGGCCTCCGAGCTTCTCAAGCTCATGGCTCAACGCCACCTGCTCGGCGATTTGAACATTCCCGACTTTGTTCCCTAGTTAAATTTGAGCCGTGGACCCGAACAAGTCAGGAAGAGGGGCTTGCCCCTGCTGCTGAGCTGATTCAAAGAGCGGGGGCAAGCCCCTCTTCCTGACTTGTTCGGTTTATAGTCGTCCTTTTCCTTTGAGGTATATTGGTGAGGGAGGATTGAAATGTCTCTTAGCAAACAGATCGTTACGGATCTAACTGCGTCGATGAAGGCGCAGGATGCGAGCCGCACTTCGACGCTGCGCATGGTGAAGGCGGCGATGATGAATCGCCAGATCGAGAAAGGCTCCGAGCTGGACGACGACGACATGCAAAAGCTGCTGCGTTCACTCGTCAAACAAAGACGCGACTCGATCGAGCAGTACGAAAAAGCCGGGCGCCAGGAACTCGTCGACAAGGAAAAAGCCGAGATTGAAGTCATCGAGACCTATCTGCCGCAGGCCGCATCCCGGGAAGAGATCGAACAAGCCGTCGCTGCCGCCATCGCCGAAACAGGCGCGAATTCCATGAAGGACATGGGTAAAGTTATGAAAGCCGTCCAGGCTGTTTTAGCTGGCAAGAACGCCGACGGGCGCACTGTTAGCGAGGTCGTAAAAGCAAAGTTGAACCCATAGCTACGCGGTTGCTTGACTCCTTACCTTTCCGTATAATTCACAGCTTGCTCGAAGGCACGGGGTCTCGTCCGGTGGGTTTCGCGCCCACTTTTTCTTTTGTGGCGAGACCGCGGAGATGGGAATGGGAAACGAATCGATTGCAGCAAGGGTTCAGGAACTGGCTGAACGGGTCGCAATCGACCATGGCCTCGAGCTGGTTCACACCGAAGTAGCCGGCCCCGAGAACAAGCCGATTGTTCGTATCTTCATTGATAAGCCGAACGGTGTAACCCACGAGGATTGCTCGGAAATGAGCACTCATCTGGGGACGATTCTGGATGTCGAGGATTTCATCCACGCGGCATACACTTTGGAAGTATCGTCACCCGGTATTGAAAGAGGTTTGTACAAGCGGGCTGACTTCGAACGTTTTGCGGGCAGCCAGGCGAAGATGAAGACCCGGCAGCCAATTGCGGGGCAGCGCAATTTCCGGGGTCGTTTGCTGGGAGTGGACGGGAACGACGTGCTTTTTGAAGATCGAACTAACGGGCAGGTGCGTGTTCCTCTGGATTTAATAACGAAAGCTAATCTGGAGGTTGATGTAAGCGAGGAGCTGCGCCGCTCTTAATTGGTCCTAATACTGAAAACATGAGTTCATCGATTGCACAAAACATCGAGGCACTTTGCCAGGAACAGGGCATCGACCGCGATCTGGTTATCGAAGCAATGAAGGAAGCCGTCCGCGCGGCGGCCAAGAAACAGTTTCGCTCCGGAGAAGACATCCAGGTGGACTGGAACGCTGAAACCGGCATCGAGCTCTCGGCTTCGAAAGTCGTCGTGGACGAAGTTGAGAACCCCGCGACCGAACTCTCTATCGTAGAAGCACGCGAACTCGCGGGCGACGAAGTCGAACTCGGCGACGCACTCCTGCTGCCGTTACCAATGGAAGAACTCGGTCGCATCGCCGCCCAAACAGCCAAGCAGATCCTTTTTCAGAAGGTTCGCGACGCTGTTCGCAGCAACGTCTACGAGCAGTACATCGACAAGATCGGCGACCTCGTTAACGGTTACGTCAAGCGCTTTGAACGCGGCAATATCATCGTCGATCTCGGTAATTTGGAAGCGATCCTGCCGCGGTCGCAACAATCGCGCGGCGAGCAGTGGAATCAGGGCGAACGAATTCGCGTAGTCATCAACAACGTGTCGAAGGAATCAAAAGGACCTCAGGTCGAAGTTTCACGAACATCTCCGGAACTGCTGCTGCGGTTGTTTGAGATGGAAGTGCCGGAAATCTACGACGGCACAGTCGTGATCAAGTCGGCCGTTCGTGAACCCGGTGAGCGCGCCAAGATCGCGGTCATGTCAAACGAACGTGACGTCGATCCCGTCGGCGCCTGCGTCGGTATGAAAGGTTCACGCGTGCAGGCGATCATTCGCGAACTGCGCGGCGAGAAGATCGACATCATCGAATGGTCCGACGAGCCTTCAGTTTTTGCCGCCAATGCACTTTCACCAGCGAAAGTTAACCAGGTCAGAATCACCGACATCGAAAATCGCCAGATGGAGGTCATCGTCAACGAAGACCAACTCTCGCTCGCGATCGGCAAGCGCGGGCAGAACGTTCGTCTCGCGACCAAACTCGTCGGCTGGAACATCGACATCCGCAGCGAGGAAGAGATCAAGCGCGAAGTCACCGAGCAGATGGGTGCGCTCATCGCTTCCGGCGAGGCAGTGCCGCTCTCAGTTATTGAAGGTGTTACGGCTCAGCAGGCG
>JBKPJP010000155.1:0-7088 GCA_046730735.1 Acidobacteriota bacterium
CGCAATCGCTCGTATCGTGCGGTTTACAATCTACAGGCGAAGAAGTTTGTCCAACTTGCGGACGATTCGATGGAAACGATCTCACCGTCAAACGACGGCAGTTACGCGATCGGCTCCGACAACCGCAAATACCGGACGATCAGTGATTACGATCCGGGTTTCACTGACTACTACCTAATCAACACTTCGGATGGTTCGCGCAAACCTTTGTTGACCAAACAACGCGGCGGCGTCTCACTCTCCCCAGGCGCGAAATACGCGGTCTACTTCGACGGCAAAGACTGGTACTCGTATTCAATCGCAAACGGATCGACTGTCAACCTAACCAAAGACATCGCTGTCCATTTCTACAACGAAGAGAACGACGTCCCTTCGACACCTGGTCCATACGGCGTCGCGGGTTGGACCAAAGACGATGCCGACGTCCTGATCTACGACCGTTATGACGTGTGGCAACTGGCGCCGGATGGCAGCAAGTCTCGCAACCTGACTGACGGTCTCGGTCGAAAAGAACAGACAACGCTGCGCTACGTTCGTCTCGATCCGAAGGAGCGCTCGATCGATCCTGACAAGCCGATGCTTCTGAGCGCGGACAATCAGCAGACGCACGATACGGGTTTCTATCGCGACAAAGTCAACAGCGACGCGGCGCCGCAGAAACTGCTCATGGCCGCGAAGGATTTCGGCAACCCTACGAAAGCAAAGGATACTGACGTGCTCATCATGACCGCGTCGCGGTTCGATCAGTTTCCGGATATCTGGGTTACTAACAGCAATTTCCGTGAGTTGAAACGCGTCAGCAACGGCGACGCGCAACGCGCGGCTTTCAACTGGGGCACCGCGGAGTTAGTGAGTTTCAAAAATACGGATGGCGTGCCGTTGAAAGGACTACTGCTCAAGCCGGACAACTTCGATCCGCGCAAGAAGTACCCGATGCTCGTCTACATTTACGAACGGCTTTCGCAGGGCTTGCACCAGTTTCGCAACCCTGGACCAGGCACGTCGATCAATCCGACCTACTACGTCAGCAACGGCTATCTCGTTTACATGCCCGACATCGTTTACACGATCGGCTACCCGGGACAAAGTGCCATGAAATGCGTGTTGCCGGGTGTGCAGGCAGTGGTTGATAAAGGTTATGTAAACGAGAATGCGATTGGTATTCAGGGACACAGTTGGGGCGGTTATCAAATCGCTTACATGGTGACGCAAACGAATCGCTTCAAAGCGGCCGCGCCCGGTGCGCTCGTGGCGAACATGACGAGTGCGTACAGTGGTATTCGTTGGGGAACTGGACTGCCGCGACAGTTTCAATACGAACGTTCGCAGTCGCGCATAGGCGGCAGTTTGTGGGACTACCCGCTGCGCTACCTGGAAAACTCACCGATCTTTCGCGCGGATCGAGTCGAGACGCCGCTATTGATGATCCACAACGATGAAGACGACGCGGTGCCGTGGTACCAGGGTATCGAGTACTTCCTCGCGCTGCGGCGGCTCGGCAAAGAGGCGTACCTTTTCAGTTATAACGGCGAGAAGCATGGCCTGCGCAAGCGCATCAACCAGAAAGACTACACGCGACGCTTGCAGGAGTTTTTCGATCACTTCCTGAAGGGCGCACCCGCTCCGGAGTGGATGGAGAAAGGCATTCCCTATCTTCAACGCGAAAAAGAGAAAGAGAAATATCGTAGCAGCGAAGACAACAAATAAAATCGGATTTAAAGATCCGTGTCATCCGCGTTACGGTTTTAGCTTCGCTTCGAGGTGCTCGCGACGGGTGCGACTCATGCGCAGTTGCCGCCCGTCTTCGAGCACCACGATGTAGTCACCATTGAAGTGTGGGTGCATCTCCTTGATGCGATCGAGATTCACGATGACCGAGCGATGAATGCGCACGAACCTCGCTGGATCCAGTTGCCCCTCGAGATCGTTCATCTTCTCCCGCAGCAGATGTGCTTTGCGACCGACGTGCAGCTTCGCGTAGTTACCGTCGGCCTCGATAAAATCGATCTCGGCAACCTTCAATAACACCACGCGACCCGCGGCTTTGATCATCACTCTCGTCAGGTAACTACTCTCCTCCGCTGGAGTCTTGCGCTCGCTCTCGCGCTCTTCAAGCAACGCGAGCAGTCTCTTGCTCAAACGGTTGATCTCGCGTGCTTCGATCTGCGTCTTTGCGCGCTGGAGTGCGTGCGCAAAGCGCTCATCGTCGAAAGGCTTCAGGAGATAATCGAGCGCGTGAACGTCGAAGGCCTTCAGTGCATACTGATCGAATGCAGTGACGAAGATGATCGCGTGGATATTCTCCGGTCCAACATGCGCCAGCACGTCGAAGCCGTCCATCTCGGGCATCTGGATGTCGAGAAAGATCAGATCGGGCGCCAGGGTGTTGATGGCCTTGACTGCTTCACGGCCGTTGCGACACTCGTCAAGAATTTCAATCTGCGGATCTTTTGACAGCAGCAGACGGAGATTGCGCCGCGCCAGCGGCTCGTCGTCGACGATCAGCGTTTTGATCTTTGCCGACATTTACGCGGTCCTCATCGGCATCAGGATCACTACTTCAACGCCGCCGCTGTCGCGATTGCGAATATCAAACTGGTGATTGTCGTCGTAGAGTTGTTGCAGGCGCGCCGCGGTATTCGCGAGTCCGATTCCGGTGCTGCCTTTCATCTGCCAGTCGTCAGGCAAACCGGCGCCATTGTCGTACACGGTCAAACGCAAGTGACCATTTGTAACAGCGGAACTAATTCCGACTAAACCTGAATCAGCACTGCGACCGATGCCGTGCCGTAGTGCGTTTTCCGTGAGCGGCTGGAGGATCAGGTTTGGGACGAGGGCTTTAGCCGTCGCGGGATCGATATCGAATTCGACCTGAAGCCGGTCGGAAAATCTCATCTCCTGGATCTTCAGATAAAGCTTAATGAAGTTGAGTTCCTCCCTCAATTCGACTTCGTGCCGGGCGGAATGCTCGAGCGCGTGACGCAAAAGATCACTGAGTCCGACGAGCATACTGATTGCGGCGCTGTTCTTGTTATCGCGCACCAGGCCGACGATGCTGTTCAGCGTGTTGAATAGAAAGTGTGGGTGCAACTGCATGCGCAGCGAATCGAGTTGCGCCTGCGCGAGTTGCGCTTCGAGTCGCGAGGCCAGAAACTCGCGCTCGCGATACTTGCGATAGTAGTCGAGCGCGTAACACGTTCCGATAACCGCGCCGTAGACCAGCAAGTCGGAACCGAATGAGCCTCTCAGCCGCGACAGAAAGCGAGGCCAGAACGTGAACGGGCTCGAACCCATGTTGTCGAAGGGTTTGATGCTCAACGTGATCGCGGTCGCGGCGGCCGTATGAAGTGCGGAAATGAACAAGAAAGCGGGCAGGTGGATAAGTAGATGTCGTTTCCACGCATCTTCGACGAGCGAATACCTCCGCGCGAGCCAGACGATCGCGGGCGTGAGCGGCGCCCACGCCAGCCACGTCAATATGCCCCACGAAAAGACACGCCACGCCGCATGGTCCATCCCCTCGGCACGCACCTCGAGATAAATCGGCCCGGCATAGATCACGCCTAGCATTGCCCAAACAGCAACGATAGCCACCCACTTTTTCGTCGCGGATATCTCAGTCATCTGAGTTTTTCTCTGCGGCCCTCTGCGTATCTCAGCGTTCTCTGCGCTTAAATATCTTCTAACGCAGAGGGCCGCAGAGATACACAGAGGGCCGCAGAGAGATCATACTATCCACCCTTTGCTCTGATATTCCATGTAGTTCGCGGTGTTTTGCGCTACTTCGCGGCCAAAGTATCGCTCGACGACGTGCAGAGCGAGATCGATTCCGGAAGTTAAACCACCGGCGCTCGAGACCTTCTCCTCTTCCACAAAGCGCAGTCCCCGCTTTAAGTTGATGTCCGGAAACGCCTTCGCAAACTGATCGAAGAAGTCGTGGTGCGTGGTTGCTGACTTGCCCGAGAGCAGACCGGCCTTGCCGAGCTGAAATGCGCCCGTGCAAACCGACATGATCAGATCCGTGGACGTCGACATTTTGTTCAGCCAGGCGTGAAGCGCCTTCGAACCTCGCTGCGCGCCGACGACGATGACTTTGGGTTGCGGAGCCGAATCGAAAGTGTAGTCAGGCACGAGTTTGAGTCCGCCTGAGCCGGTGATGGGCTCCAGGTTTTCAGATACCGTGTACAACTGAAACGGCATCTGCTCGTCCATGTTGCTGCCGCGCTCGCGGACATGAACGTCCTGAAATACTTCCCACGGGCCGGCGAAATCGATCACCGTAGCGCCTTCGGAGAGAGCAAACGCGACCGGAATTTTTCCCTTGGCGGGAGGTGTTAGTTTGTTGCTCGATATGGCGAGCGAATTAAGGGGCGTGGTAGCGACGACGACGCCAAAACAAGCAGTGTTGCTGATAAAGTCTCTTCTTCTCATATCTTTATCCTCCGAGGCGCAGTTTAGTAGGAATAGAGAATGGTGAGGTCAAATTTGGTATGAACCGCCCTCTACGTGGGATGAATTGAATCCGCGGATTTTCGCGAATATCCGCGGATTAATACTTGGGAACGCGAGGGTCGACGTCATCCGACCAGGCCGTGATACCACCCTTCAGGTTAATCAATCGTCCCTGATAGCCTGCTCGTTTCAAAGCCTGAATCGCCTTCGCGCTGCGTACACCGCCCTTGCAGTGAACGATTGTTTCCACTTCCGGATCGATCTCGTTGATGCGCCCCACGACGTGACCCAATGGAATCAACTTCGTTCCGGGAATACGCGCGATTTCGAATTCGTGTGGCTCGCGTACGTCGATGATCTGAATCTTGTCGCCACGCAACCGGCGCGCGTTGAGCTCGGTCGCGGAGATCTCTTCGAGTTTTGTCTCCGGCTGCGGCGCCTGGTGCGCAGCCACCCCGCAAAACTCTTCGTAATCGATCAGCTCCTTGATCGTCGCGTTTTCACCGCACACCGGACACTTGGGATCCTTCCGCAACTTGAACTCGCGAAACTTCATGGTCCAGGCATCGAAGAGCAACAAACGATTAATCATCAAATCTTCCGCGCCGAGAACGATCTTGATCGTTTCGTTTGCCTGGATCGCGCCCACGATCCCCGGTAATACGCCGAGCACACCGCCTTCAGCGCACGAAGGCACAAGCCCGGGTGGCGGCGGCTCCGGATAAAGACAGCGGTAACACGCACCCTTCTCCGCCCAGAAGACACTCGCCTGGCCTTCAAAACGAAATATCGAACCGTAAACGTTTGGCTTGCCGGTCAACACACACGCGTCGTTCACGAGATAACGCGTGGGAAAGTTGTCAGTGCCGTCAACGATGATGTCGTAGTTGCGAAACAGTCGCAGCGCATTCTCGCTGGTCAGGCGTGCTTCGTGAGTCTCGATTTCGATGTGCGGGTTGATGTCGCGCAG
The DNA here is from genome assembly GCA_046730735.1 of Acidobacteriota bacterium. Lineage (GTDB taxonomy): Bacteria > Acidobacteriota > Blastocatellia > Pyrinomonadales > Pyrinomonadaceae > PSRF01. The sequence continues at coordinate 5,423 of JBKPJP010000155.1, forward strand.
ACGATCTCGCGCCGATTCGATCTTGCGGCGTCCGAGATCTTTCGTGCCGTGAATGATCTGTCGCTGGAGGTTCGATTCCTCGACGACGTCGAAGTCAACGATACCGATACGGCCCACACCGGCTGCCGCGAGATACATACCGACCGGCGCGCCGAGTCCGCCGGTGCCAATCATGAGCACGCTCGCGGCTTTTAGTTTTCGCTGACCCTGCATGCCGACTTCGGGCATGATCAGGTGACGGCTGTAACGCAGGATCTCTTCGTTGGAGAGCTCCGGCAACGATTGAGCCACCTCGGATTCGATCACGGCGCCGCCGGCAATCGAAGGAACGATCATAATGGTGTCGCCGTCTTTTACGGGCGTGTCAGGACCGGAAGCGTGACGAATGTCCTCGTCGTTGAGATAAACGTTGACGAAGTTGCGCAGCGCGTTCTGATCGTTGAACAGATGGCGGCGCAGCGCTGTGTGTGTTGAAGTGAGCAGATCGAGCGCCTCGCCCGCAGTCTTCGCTTCAACACTGATCTGCGACTGTCCACCGGCAAACTGTCTGAGCGGCGCCGGTATTGAGATTGTGACTGGCATAGTTTGACCTCTGACTTTAACCGCGGATTACGCGGATTTCTTCCGGATTGAATTTCGACCGATCCGGCTCTTGTTCCCACGAAAAAAGATCCTTCGCTTCGTCGGCGGTCGTCGAAACAATGATGTACGAATAGGTCGGCCACGCGTGCTCGAGATCGTATTGCGAAGGCACTGCCGGACAATCCGGATGCGAATGGTAAAAACCGACCACTTCCAGATCCCGGCCACGCGCGTATCGTTCACCGCGCATCAACTCTTCCGGCGTGATCAAAAACCGGTTACGCTTCGCACTCTCCTCGCGCGCGTTTGAAATCGGATACGTCTCCTGGACGATCTTTCCTTCCGCCGTGAAACGCCCGAGCAACAAGCCGCAACACTCATAAGGATGATCGCGCACGCCGTGCTCGCGAATCTCGTTCAACTGCTCGTTCGCGATCGTGATCATGCCAATGCCTGCTCGATATCCGCGATGATGTCGTCAATGCTCTCGATACCGACCGAGATACGCACGAGACCATCAACAATCCCGAGCTCCTGTCTGCGCGCCGGAATAAAGTCGCGATGCGAAGCCGTCGCCGGATGCAGGACACTTGTAAACACATCGCCGAGACTCGTAGAACGCACGCATATCTTCAAAGCGTCCATAAAACGAAACGCTCCGTCACGCGTATTGTCATTCAGCTCAATCGAAACGAGCGCGCCCAGTCCTGGATAGTGCACGCGACTGATGCTCTTGTGCTCCTTCAAATAACTCGCGAGCTTACTCGCATTCTCACACTGTCGCTCCATCCTGAGCGCGAGCGTCTTTAGTCCACGCAGAATCTCGTGCGCGTCCCAAACACCGAGCACGCCGCCAACCAGCTTCAGCACGCTGAACAGCGCCGCAGCATCCATCTCGTCGCGCGAAACAACGAGCCCACCCGTTGCGACTGCATGGCCACTCAAATACTTCGTCGCACTATGGACCACCAGGTCCGCGCCGAGTTTCAACGGCTGGCAAAGATAGGGCGACGCAAAAGTGTTATCCACGATCAATCGCGCGCCATTCTCGTGCGCGATCTGAACACACGCTTCGATGTTGCAG
>JBKPJP010000156.1:0-13929 GCA_046730735.1 Acidobacteriota bacterium
TCGCGCAGGATCTCGCCCTGCACAGGCGTGAAATCAAAGAAGCCGTCGATGACGAAGAGCTCGACTTTCGGCAGCCACGGCAGATGCACTCTCCGGTCGTCGATCAGCCCGCGCAAAACCCAGAGCGCGCGCAGTTGATCCGAGTCTTCTTCGGTGAAGTGATTCTGGTTTAGCAGATCGTAGTAAGTCGAATAGATGAGCGCGACTTCGCGGTCGAAATCGAGTTGCGTGATGCCGCGTGCTTCGCCTTTATCGATATCGCGGGCGCGTGCGGCGAGGATCTCGATCAGCTCGGTGGGTGTACGCGCGGCGCGTTCGATCTCGCCGAGGAGTGTGGAAATACTGTTTACACAACCTTCGCGAGTCGCGAGTGGCGCGAAGGCTTTGAGTTGATTCGTCGCGAGCAATTGCTGAAGCACTTGTGAGATCAAGCTGCGTTTCAGCGGAAGTTCGTCGCGATCGATGGGAATGCGCGGCGGGAGGTTGTGGCCATCTTCGTCGATTGCGGAATACAGCAGCCGGCGCACGACGCCGCGAAAGAGATAGACCGGGAGCTCGCCCCAAACACCGCGATTACGATTGCCGTCGAGAATGCCCTGGGTGACGGTTTCGAGGAGGGGCAGCGACGCGGCCAGATAAATGAACGCGTCGCTTTGATTGTTGGCTACGAATTTAGCGCAACGCTCGATGAGATGCGTGCGATTGTTATTAAGTAAAGGGCCTAACCAGATTTCGTTCAAAGCCTAACCACAGATTACACAGATCATTTCTTGCCGCTTCTGGCGCTGCGCGCTTTCAGGAGCGGCATTTCTTCTTCGGGGAATAGTCCGCCATCGTCAAAGCTGAGTGGTCGGGTAGCTTTGTCGATGGGCTCGAGTGTCTCGATCTCTTCGCCTGCTATGGCGCCGCGTTCCTTGAAACGTCTGGCAGTGACGAGAACGCGAGTTTCCAGTGACCGCACGCCTTTGTTATAGGCGTCGAGTGCGCGATCGAGGTTTCGGCCGATATCGTCAAAGTGATTCGTAAACACGCGCAGGCGATCGTAAAGCGTCTTCGCCAGGTTGCTCACCTCGTGCGCGTTCTCTGCCATCTGTTCCTGCCGCCAGCCGTACGACACTGCTTTCAGCAGCGCAATCAGCGTAGTGGGTGTCGCGATGATCACGCCCTGGCTGACCCCGTCTTCGATCAACTTCGGATCGTTTTCGAGCGCAGCACTGTAAAACGTTTCGCCCGGCAAAAACAACAACACAAACTCTGGCGTCGGTTGCACCGTTTCCCAGTACGACTTCCGGCTCAGCGCGGTGATGTGTGTTCTAACCAGTCGCGCGTGATCTTTCAAGCGCGCCGCGCGTATTTCGTCGTCAGTCGTCGAGATCGACTCGTAGAATGCGTCAAACGGAACTTTCGAGTCGACGACGATCGTGCGATTGCCGGGCAGACGCACGATCATGTCGGGGCGAATGCGCGTCTCTTCGGTCGTCACCGTTGCCTGTTCGCAGAAGTCGCAGTATTGGAGCATACCGGCCAGTTCGACGACGCGGCGCAACTGGATCTCGCCCCAACGTCCACGCACGTGCGGCGCACGCAGGGCTTTGACGAGATTGCCGGTCTCCGACTGAAGCTGCAAGTGCGACTGCGCGAGGGCTTTGACCTGTTCGCGTAACTCCGAGTACGCGCCGACGCGGTTCTTCTCGAGCTCGCCGATCTTGCCGTCGACTTTCTCAAGTGATTCTTTCAATGGCTTGATCAAATCATCGATCGCGTTTTGACGGCGCTCGAGTTCGCCTTTGGCGGTCTGCTGAAACGATTGGAGGTTTTGTTTCGCGAGATCGAGAAACGACTGATTGTTGTTTCGCAGCGCGTCGGCTGACAGTGCTTTGAACGCGTCGGCCAGCTTGATTTCAGCGTTGTTCAGAAGTGTGATCTTTTCCTGGTTTGCTTTGCGTTCTTCTTCGAGTCGCGTTTGCAGAACGGCGCGCTCGGTTTCACCGTACGCACGGCCACGCTCGAATTCGTATTTCAGTTTCGTTCGGGTGATGAACCAGATGGAAGCGGCGCCGACAGTGAGGCCAACGGCCAGCATCGACACGGGGAAGACGATTTCCATGGAAAGCCATTCTAGCCACAAAGAGGCACAAAAACCACAAAATAAAACACACGCGTCCCGGATAGGCACAATATATGACCTATTGTCCTATCTACCGAAGCTGGCGACCATGCGTTCGTAAACCTTTCGCGTCACACGCACGTCGTTGAGGTTGTATTCGCGAATTAAGTCGAGCTTGCCGGCCTGGTAGAGATCGAAGACCTTGCTGCCTTCAATCTCTGACGTCTTGCTCGACTGAATACCGAGCGCCCAGGCGACGTCGTCAAGACTGACGAACCGTTTCGCGCCGAGCCACCAGCGATGCATCGTGTCAAAAACGCCGCGCGGAGTGTAATCGGAGAGATTTACGAACGGGCGGGCCCGGAGGGAGTGTGCGAGGCAGCGCTGAAAAATGAACGGCAGATCGAAACCGATGATGTTGTGTCCAACCAGTTCGTCGCAATCAGGATCGAAGTTCTTCATGAAGTCTATAAAATCCTGAAGCGCTTTCTTTTCGTCCTCTTCGTAGCCGTAACGATCGATGCCAAACACGTGCTCGCTTGCTTCCGGACCCAGATCGGGAAACTCCAGACCCGGAATCGCGCCGACGTGAAGTGCGATGCAAAGCACGCGGCCTGACGTGGCGCTGAGGGCTCCGAGCGCGTAACAGCGCTCCTCTTCGGCGGCGATGTCTTCGAGATAACGCTGCTGCTGTTCGACGCGCATGTTGCCGAGTCGGGCGAGCCGCTCGAGCTGCGGGCCGACTCGTTCGCGGAAGTCGGGGAGGGTGATTGTTTCGATGTCGAGAGTGTAAGCGCGTGGGAGCTGCGGTTCGGCTTTTTGATGTTCGCGGTACTGCTCGATCGTGATGGGTCGATACTCGGCGACGACGAATTGCGAGCGATCCTGGAAAGTTTCGAGTTTGCCCGTGATTCCCCAGAGACCGGGTTTGAGTTCTTTTTGCGAGTCGAGAGTCTCGCCCCAGAACTTGAGCGCGATCGTGCCGCTGGCGTTACGTGCAGAGGCGTCGCAGAACAGACGGCCCTGTTGCGTGCGGCGCTCGCGTACCGAGGTGACGAGCACCATTAGCCACAGTTCTTCACCGAGGGGAATTTCGGGGATGGGGATATTGCCGCGCAAAGCTCTATTTGGAAAGCCTTTCTAATTCCTCATTCATTCTGCCCGTGAGCATCAAGGCGATCATCTTGTAATCGCCCATGAAGGACCAAAGCGGATACTTGAACGTGGCAGGCCTATTCTTCTCCACGAGGAAATGGGCCAGCCATGCGCAACCGTAACCGGGGACGAAGCCCAGAAAAAACAGCCACCACTTACCGATCGCGATCAGATAAATGAGCAAAGCAATGCCTACAGTCGTGCCGATCAGGTGCAGCACGCGAGTCGCGGGACGGCTGTGTTCCGACACGTAGAACGGCCAGAACTCAGAAAATGATTTGAACCGCGAATTTTCACTAATAAACGCGGATGTGTTTCGATCTGCGTTCATTTGCGTAAATCCGCGGCTAAATTTTCTTCTACGTGCTCGACGCGGCTCATGCCAATGAGCGCTGTCGTTATTCCTGGCTGCGAACGAACAAACTCGATCGCCCTTCGTGGTGGGATACGTCCCTGCATGAGTGAAGCACTAGTAACGACCGTAACACCGAGGCGTTGAGCCATTTCAATCACGCCCGCGCCTTCCCGCATCCTCTCGTTGAACGGAAGTTGAATGAAACGAAACCCGTGCCCGTCGCCACCAACCTCGCGCGCCAGCTCAACCATCCGCTGGAGCGAATGGTATCCGCCGGAATCAGGCGCGACTCGAAAACCATTCCACGTCGCAACACCGTAATACGCGAGCTTGCCTTCGGCACGATTCTTCTCGAGCTGTTCGAACGCATGACCTAAACGCGAGTAAAACTCGTCCTCGGAAACATACTGCAACTGCGTCTCGGGATTGTGAATGTAATAAACATCCACGCATTCGAGTTTCATGTTTTTGAGTGACTGCTCGAGCTGGTTCTGCAAGTATGCGGGAGTCATGCAGTGCATGCCGCCGACGATATCGTCAAACGACGCGATACCCGGTTTCACGAAAGTCTCATCGACATACTCACGCACGTTTCGCGGCGGCGCTCCGTCAAACGGCAGGTAACCACCTTTAGTACAGATCACGAGTTCATCGCGCGCGATGCCGTGCTCGTTTGCGAGCGTCTGCAACGCTTCGCCAATCGAGCGTTCGCTTCGCTGGAAACGATAGTTAGCGGCGCTGTCGATGACATTGACGCCGAGTTGAGCCGCGCGCACGACGGCGTCCGCGTAGTTCTTGTCGGTAATTTCGTCCGGATTGCCGAGATAAGTGCCTATGCCGATTGACGAGAGGACCAGGCCGTGTTGTCGTCGAAAATGACCATTCGCAGCACGGCCCGCGAATCGTTCGTAATAGCGTACTGTTCCTTCAGCGGTGGCGCAGTTGACTGACATAAGTTTTTTCGGATGGTAGCATGGAGCAAATGTCACTGAGAACGCAATCCTCTCTTGACGTCACCGAAGACGCGCTGCAGGAAATCTCTGCGCAGGTGACGAAACTGGTTTCCGAGTACATGGCGACGATCTCGGCCCGTCCGGTTCGTGCCGAAAACTACGCGGGCAAGACGGCCTCAGAGATCGACACTGAACTCTCCGCGGAGGGATTGCCACTCGAACAACTGCTCGCAGAGTGTCGCACGATCGTGGATCTCAGCCGCCATAACGGCCATCCGCGATTTTTTGGTTACGTTGCTTCCCCCTCAACACCTGTGGGCGCGTACGGCGATCTGATTGCTTCGGCGCTCAATGCAAACATCACTTGCTGGCGCTCAGGTCCGGCGGGTAATGAACTCGAGCGCTTCGTGGTGCGCTGGCTTGGTTAGTTGATTGGTTACGACAGTGAAGCAAACGGGCTGTTGACCAGCGGCGGCTCGATGGCAAACATGATCGCGCTGCTGATCGCGAGTCGCTCCAAATTCAATGCTTCGCGGCAGGGATTTTGGAATGCAGGACCACCGATGACGGTGTACGCGTCGGAAGAAGTTCACATGTCGATCGCCAAGGCGGCTGACATCCTGGGCATTGGACGAGATCAAGTGCGCACGATCGCCTGCGACGAACGACAGCGCATGCGAGTTGATGCGTTAAGACAAAGTATCGAGGCTGATTTGCGTGAGGGTTTGCGTCCGTTTTGTGTGGTTGGGAGTGCCGGGACTGTCAACACGGGAGTCGTGGATCCGCTGGCGGAGATCGCAAACGTTGCGCGTGAGTTTGAACTGTGGTTTCACGTTGATGGCGCGTATGGCGCGCCGGGCGTTTTGGATGAGCGTAAGAAACATCTCTTTGCGGGGTTGGACCACGCTGATTCGGTTTCGCTCGATCCACACAAGTGGCTTTACGTTCCGGTTGATGCGGGATGTTTGTTATTTCGCGATGCTGCCGTAGCCAAGTCCGCCTTCAGCACGGAAGAAGCAGATTACATCAAGACGCATGGTTACGCGGATGAAGAGGCGTTTGCGTTCTGGGATTATGGGGTGGAACTGTCGCGCCGTTTTCGAGCGTTGAAGGTGTGGCTGACGTTGCAGTACTACGGCAGGCGTCGACTCGCGGAGGCGATTAGCCAGGATATCGCGCTGGCTGAGTATCTGGGAGAACTGGTTTCCGAGGCTGATGATTTCGAGCTGCTGGCGCCGGTCGAGTTGAGTATCTGCTGCTTTCGATACGTGCCGCGAAAAGGGATGAGTGAGCAGGAGTTGAATGAGTTGAATGAGCAGGTGATGGCGTTGGTGCAAAAGGGTGGTCGCGCGTATGTGTCAAATGCGACGGTGAGGGGGCGGTTTGCGTTGCGTGCGTGCATCACGAACTTCCGGACGACGAAGGCGGATATTGAAGAGACGGTTGAGGCGATCAGGGATGCGGGAAAGAGTTTCACGCAAAGGCGCTAAGGTTACGCAAAGGCGCAAAGAACAAGCTCTTGATTTGCGCCTTTGCGCCACCTTTGCGCCTTTGCGTGAAACCTTCTGAACGGATATGAAATCTTACGAACACGAACTGCGTGTCGCGTGTGAGTTGGCGCGTGCTGCCGGCGCCGCGATCCTCGAGCACTACGAAGGTCCGCTGAAGATCAAACAAAAGAATTCTGCCGACGACACCGAACCCGTTACCCAGGCCGACACGATCGCGAACGATCTGATCGTAGGCCACCTCAAGCGCGAGTTTCCCGACGATGGAATTTTGGCGGAAGAGTCGGTCGATACAACGCGACGGCTCGGGAAATCGCGCGTGTGGATGGTCGATCCACTGGACGGCACTAACGGCTTCATCGATGGCAACGGCGATTTCGCGGTCCAGATCGGACTCGCTGAAGACGGTCAGTGTGTGCTCGGAGTCGTTTATCAACCACTGCCCGGAGTCATGTATCGCGCAATACGCGGAGAAGGTACGTGGATCGAGCGTCCGCAGTTTGAACCGACACGCGCCTCGGTTTCTCAAACCCGCGCGATACCGGAGATGCGACTTGCGGCTAGTCGTTCGCACCGCAGCCCACGCATGAACAAAGTCGTCGAGCAGTTTGGTTTCAAGGAAGAGGTGCGACGCGGCTCAGTTGGAATAAAGATCGGATTGCTGATCGAACAGCAGTGCGACGTCTATATCCACCTGTCATCGAGAACTAAACAGTGGGACACGTGCGCGCCGGAAGTGATCCTGACTGAAGCCGGCGGCCGCATCACGGATCTGTTCGGCTATCCGCTGAACTACAATGTTCCTGACGTTCAAAACCGCAACGGGCTAATCGCCAGCAACGGCGTATCCCACGATCAGTTCATCGAAACGCTGGCTCCGCTGCTGAACGAATTCGGGAGGCAACGAGTTTAAAGCATTGCCGATTGCCAATTGCCGATTGCCGATTTTCCTATGCAATCGAGAAGGTTCAAATCGGCAATCGGCAATCGGCAATCGGCAATCGGCAATCGGCAATAGATAACGATGCGGCGTAACCCCTTTCTCACCTACTTCATCCTCTGCGCAATACCTCTGCTCCTGTTCGCCGGCCTGAATTATTGGAACGGCGTCAGAACAGTTGACTCTACGCTCAGCACGATCGCGCAGAACGATCTCAACTCCTTCACCGGCGCGGTTGATGAAGTTCTCGAGGAACGAAGACGCGAGATTTTAGGCTTCGCTATAAAAGGAGTCGTACAAGACCTCTTAAAAAAGCAAAGAACTGAAATCGATCCTCTTTCCAATTACTTCAGCGGATATTTTCAGGGTCTGACACTCTTCACTAACGATCGAAAACCGCTCGACGGTGCTAATCTTTTGCAGCCCGATCAGCGAGTCTGGACATCACCGGGCAACACTCTGTTCGTAAATCCCGGCAGCACACCGGGAACGATTATTTACAGCGCGCCAGTCAACGACGGAAAAACCGGAATCAATCTCGGCGCAGTCGTCGGCATCCTCGACCTGGAAAGTGTATTCGCGACTGCGGCGCGCGGCTTGAAGTCGCGATCGAACAAGATCATTGTTACCGATAGCGCCGGCAAGACGATTTATAGCAGCGACGGCGACTTACCTCAGGGTTCGACTCAGGTAGCCTCCGCGCCGATTCCCGAGTTGGGAGTTACCGCGGCCGTGGCGCGACAGCGTTCTGATTTCATCTCCGCCGCTCATCGCCGGGGCATCGCCGGTTTAGTGGTCGCGTTGTTGTCAGCGGCGGCGGCTGCGTGGCTGCTCGAACGCCACGTGAACAAACGCTCGCGTGGTATGGCGCGCGTCAGTGAAGACTTGTCCGCGATTGCGAAAGGAGAGTTGGACCGTCGCATTATTCTGCAATCCAGTGACGATGCACGCGTGATCGCCGACAACATCAACGTCGTCACTGAACAACTGCGGGAGAAAATCAGGCGCGAGCAGGAGTCGCGGCAGTTGGAGTCGTTCGTTCGCTTTTCGGCGATGCTGACGCACGATCTGAAAAACGCGATTGAAGGTCTTTCGTTGACTGTCGCGAACATGGAACATCACTTCGACAATCCCCAATTCCGCAGCGACGCGATGAAAGGGCTCACCAGCGCCACCGACAAGCTGAAAGCTCTCGTGGCGCGGCTCGCGCGGCCGGTAACCAGTCTCAGCGGCGAACACAAGCGACCGGCCAACGTTGACCTCGTGCCGATCCTGCAACGCGTGATCGCGATGAACGCCGAACCGCTACGCAGCAAACACAGGATCGTCACGCGTTTGCCGCAGAGCGTGCATGCTCTCGTTGACGCAGCGAGGATTGAAGAAGTGATGGAAAACCTGATCCTCAACGCGCTCGAAGCGATGGACAAAGGCGGCACGCTGACGATCGAAGCGGGCTACACGCCGAGCGGCGCGCCGACGTTTTCCGTCTCGGATACGGGCCAAGGAATGAGTAAGACTTTTATCGAAACGCGACTCTATCGCCCGTTCTCCACCACCAAGAAAACCGGCATCGGTCTCGGACTCTACACTTGTCGCGAAGTGATCCAGGCGAGCGCCGGCAGGATCGACGTCGAGTCAGTCGAAGGCGCTGGAACGACATTTCGCGTCGTGCTACCATCGATTCCACACGACAGGCGTAACTAAGAAGGTGCGGCAAAAGCCTTTGTAATACTCGCCCGTTCCGCCCGTTCCTCTTGTAGTACCTGCCCAGGCTTTTACTTGTGGGTATACGTGTGCGGTGTCGAAGATGAGCACTCAACCACAACCCAAAGGCACTGTTCTGGTTGTCGATGACGACGACGCAGTGCGCAGTGGTCTGTACTGGGCGCTCGCTTCCGACTACCACGTGCTGCAAGCGGCTTCTAAAGATGAGGCTTGCGCACTGATCAACTCGCAGGAGATTGACGTTGTAGTCAGCGACCTGCACTTGCCGCCGAACACTGACGACATGTCCGAGGGATTGGCGCTGATCGACATCGCACGCGCACAGGATCCGCCGCTGCAAGTGGTAGTGATCACGGGCAGCGATTCAAAGCGCGCTGCATTGGAAGCGGTGAAACGCGGGGCTTACGGATTTTTTGAGAAGCCGCTCGATCCGGCAGAGCTGTTGCACATCGTCAACCAGGCTTCGCGTATGCGGCAACTCGAGATCGAGAATCGCAGGTTGCGCGCAGAGCTGTCGCGGCCGCCGGGTTTTACTCACCTGATGGGATCGAGCCCGGTGCTCGAAAAGGTTTTGAAGCAAGCGCGCTCGGTTGCCGCAACGAGCGCGACGGTGTTGTTGAGTGGTGAGAACGGCACGGGCAAAGAGATGCTGGCGCGCGCGATTCATCAGGAGAGCCCGCGTGCCGGTGGTCCATTCGTGGCAGTGAGTTGTGCGGCATTGCCGGAAGCGCTGATCGAATCAGAACTCTTTGGCCACGAGAAAGGCTCCTTTACGTCGGCCACACAAATGCACAAAGGTCGCTTCGAACTCGCGGATGGCGGCACGTTGTTTCTCGACGAGATTGGTGATCTGAGTGCGGCGGTGCAGGTGAAGTTGCTGCGTGTGTTGCAGGAACGTGAGTTTGAACGCGTCGGTGGCACAAAGACGTTGCCGGTCGACATCAGGTTGATCGCGGCCACGAATCGCGACCTCGAGAAGGAAGTGGCGCAAGGGCGTTTTCGCCAGGATCTGTTTTTCAGGCTGAATGTTGTGCCGCTTGTGTTACCGCCGTTGCGCGAGCGTCCGGATGACATTCCGATTCTCGCGGCACACTTCGCGGCTAAGTCGGCGCAAAAGTATGGGCAGCCGACACCGGAATTGGATCCGTCACTGGTGGAAGTGTTACTCGATTACAACTGGCCGGGCAACGTACGTGAACTCGAAAACTTGATCGAGCGGCTGGTGGTGTTGAGCAACACGACGACGCTCGGGCTCGAGTTTGTGCCGGAGAAGATGTTGCGTGTGCTGCCGGGAACGACGCCCGGGGATGAAAGCACTTTGGAAGGTGCGGTTGAAGCGGTGAAGCGGCGCATGATCGTGAGCGCGTTGCAGTCGGAAGGTAACAAAGTCGCTGCGGCGAAGAAGCTCGGCATCAGTCGTTCTTATCTGCATCGGCTCATTAATGAGTTTGATCTTTAGCCACGGATAACACGGATAGAAATCGGATTTTTATCCGTGTTATCCGTGGCTGCCTTTTTGTGCTTTACTATGCTTTATGGCCAGCCTGCAACAACGTCTGCCCGAGAATGTCCCCGGGGATTTCTTTGTCGATTCCACTTGTATCGACTGCGATACGTGCAGCCAGTTAGCGCCCCATATCTTTCGCGATCACGGTGACCAGTGCAGCGTTCATCATCAACCCGAAACAGCGGACGACACGAGGCTCGCGATGATGGCGCTGGTCTCTTGTCCCACAGGTTCGATCGGCGCTGTTGAGCCACACGATGCTCATCTCGGCATTGACGCGTTCCCGCTGCAACTCGACGACAACGTTCACTTCTGCGGTTTCACTTCGGAATCGAGCTTTGGCGCCTGGAGTTATTTGATTACCCGGCCCGAAGGCAACGTGCTCGTCGATTCGCCGCGGTTCGCGAGCCAGTTGCTCAAACGGATCCAAGCGATGGGCGGCGTCAGTCGAATGCTCTTAACACACAAAGACGACATCGCCGCGCATAAGTTGTTTCACGAGAAATTCGGTTGCGAGAGACTGATGCACGCAGACGACGGCGCCGCTCGTCTCGGTCTCGAGCAAATCGTTCACGGCGAAGAACCGTTCGAACTCGACGATGATCTGCTCGTGATTCCGACTCCGGGACATACTCGCGGTCACGTTGTCTTTCTTTACAAAAAGAAGTTTCTGTTCACCGGCGATCACCTCGCCTGGTCTCCCGCACGTCAAACTTTGACTGCATTTCACAGTGTTGCCTGGTATTCGTGGCCGGAACAGACTCGCTCGATGGAAAAACTTCTCGATTACGAATTTGAGTGGGTCTTGCCGGGCCACGGCGACATCCATCACGACAGCGTGGAAAACATGCATCACCACCTCGAACGCTGCGTCTCGTGGATGAAAACTGTTTAAATAATTCTCTTTGAAGAGGCAAAACAATGAATCGAAATCAGAAAATTGCTCTCGGTTGTGGTGGTGCCGGATGCCTTGGATTGATCGTAGTTGTGATCGCCGGCCTAGTGTTCTATTTCGTTCTTAACAACCAGGGCCGGCGGTACTCCGCGTCCAACTACAACTTCAACATCAATTCGAATAGTAATTCCAACTCGAACGATAATTCTGATTTCAATTCCAACGCGAACGCCAACAGCAACTCGTCTTCATCCAGTGACAGCTCGTTATCTAGCGACGACAAGCACAAGCTGTATCAAGCGGCTGGCATGACCGGTGACACAGAATTGGTCCGTCGCGTTTCCGTCAAGATCGGCTTGATGAACGACGACTTTAGCGAAGGTGCTAACTACCAGGCGTTTATTCGCGAGCACTTCTCGTGGGCTATCCGCAACACTGATTTCATTCAATCAGTAAACACTCCGGAAAAAGCGCGCGCTTACGTCAACGAGCATTTAGACTAAGACTGCAAATGGATCCCACACGCATTCGCAATTTTTCGATCATCGCCCACATCGATCACGGCAAGTCGACACTCGCCGACCGCCTGCTCGAACTTACCGGAGCCTTGTCCGAAAGGGAGATGTCCGACCAGGTGCTCGACAACATGGACCTGGAACGCGAACGCGGCATCACCATCAAGGCACACGCGGTCCGGCTCGATTACAAGGCCCAGGACGGAAACTCGTATGTGTTGAACCTGATCGACACGCCCGGACACGTCGACTTTTCTTACGAAGTGTCGCGTTCACTTTCGGCCTGCGAGGGCGCACTGCTGATCGTCGACGCTTCGCAAGGCGTCGAAGCACAAACGCTCGCGAACACTTATCTCGCAATCGAAAACAACCTCGAGTTGATTCCGGTTATCAACAAGATCGACTTGCCGGGCGCCGAACCGGAAAAAGCGATCGAACAGATCGAACACTTCATCGGACTCGAAACACATAACGCGATTCTCACGAGCGCCAAGACCGGCGAGGGCGTCGCGGACGTTCTCGAAGCGATCGTGCGCGACGTGCCGCCGCCCAAAGGCGATCCCAACGCGCCGCTCAAAGCGTTGATCTTCGACTCGTGGTACGACTCGTATCGCGGCGTGATCGTTTTGTTTCGCGTGATCGACGGCACGATCCGGCCCGGCATGAAGATCCGCTTTTTCAACGTCGGTCGTGATTACCAGGTCGAAACGCTCGGCGTGAATCGACCCGTGCCCACGCCGATTAGTGAATTGAGCGTCGGTGAAGTGGGTTTTCTAACCGCGTCGATCAAAGCGGTTGCTGACGTGCAGATTGGCGACACCGTCACCGAAGCAGCGCGGCCGACGAAGGAACCGTTTCCCGGTTACCAGGAGATCAAGCCGATGGTTTTCGCAGGCTTGTATCCGGTGGACACCGCGCAGTACGAGGAGTTGCGCGACGCGCTCGACAAGCTGCGACTGAATGACGCGTCGTTTTTTTACGAACCGGAATCTTCGGCGGCGCTGGGATTTGGTTTTCGATGTGGTTTTCTCGGGCTGCTGCACATGGAGATCGTGCAGGAGCGTTTGGAGCGCGAGTTTAATCTGGATCTGATTACGACAGCGCCCGGCGTGCGTTATTCGGTAACTACGACCGACGGTCAGGTAATGGAGATTGATTCACCTGCGAAGATGCCTGATCCCGGTCGCATCGCTAAGATCGAAGAGCCCGTGATTCGCGCGGTGATCCTGACTCCTGACGAGCATCTCGGCGGCATCCTGCCGTTGCTTGTAGAGAAACGCGGACTGCAAAAAGGTTTTGAGTACATCACGTCGAATCGCGTGATGCTTACGTATGAGTTGCCGCTCAACGAAATCGTGCTCGACTTTTACGATAGACTCAAATCAGTTTCGCGTGGTTATGCATCGCTTGATTACAACCTCGCGGGTTATTGGGAGAGTGATCTGGTGAAGCTCGACGTGCTGGTCGCAGGTGAACCGGTCGACGCGCTCTCATTGATACTGCATCGCAGCACAGCGCAGCCGAAGGGCCGCGCGCTCGCGGAGAAGATGAAGCAGTTGATTCCGCGACAACTGTTTGAAGTTCCGATTCAGGCCGCGATCGGAAACAAGGTGATCGCGCGTGAGACGGTGAAGGCGCTCGGCAAGAACGTGATCGCGAAGTGCTACGGCGGCGACATCACACGCAAGCGCAAGCTTCTCGAGAAACAAAAGGAAGGCAAGAAGCGCATGAAGAAAGTGGGCCGCGTCGAGATCCCACAGGAAGCCTTCCTCGCTGTGCTGAAGGTGAATGAATAGCCACAAAAAGGCGCAAGAATTATTGGTGGCTTGTGCGCGGACGGGTGTGGGGCCGCGCGTGCGGGAGTTTGCGGCGGGCGAGGTTGATTGGGAGTATCTGTTTCAACTCGCGCGCCGGCATGCTGTCTTGCCGCTGGTTTACGTGCAGTTGGCCCAGCATGCCGCTGACCTCGTGCCTGCTGAGCAACTCGCCCGTCTAAAACAAAATTATTTCGAGAACTCGGCACGCAACACCGTTCTCACCGCCGAACTCTGTCGCCTGATCTCCGCGTTCGCCAGCGCGGGTATCGATGCGATTCCATACAAAGGTCCCGCATTGGCCCTCGTCGCATACGGCGACGTATCTTTGCGCCGTTTCGTCGATCTCGACGTCATCGTGAAGAAGATCGATGTTTCGAAAGCGCGCGAGATCCTGATCGGCGAAGGTTACACGCCCACCAAGTCGCTTTCACTGAACCAACAGGACGTGTTGC
>JBKPJP010000157.1:0-2040 GCA_046730735.1 Acidobacteriota bacterium
TTAGTCGCGACGTTAAGATGCTGAACGTGGAAGATGCAGCGAGTCTGCAGAAAATTGAGTAATTAAATTAACTCACAAGAGGAGCAACCACGATGCCCGATCAAGAGATCGAGAACAAGGTAAAACAGATTATCGTCGATGAGCTTGGTGTCGATGAGAATGAGGTTACGCCCAACGCGAGATTTATCGACGACCTCGGCGCGGACTCGCTGGACACGGTCGAACTCGTGATGCGTTTTGAAGAGGAGTTTGGCATTGAGATTCCCGACGAAGACGCTGAGAAGATCCAGAGTGTGCGCGACGCGTATAACTATATCGATCAGCACAAGAAATAGAATTTTAGCCGCGGATGAACGCGAATAAACGCAGATCGGCGTTAATCCGCGTTCATTCGCGGCTAAAGATCCAAGGAGTTTTAATTTGACACGACGTGTCGTAGTTACGGGGCTCGGCCTCGTCACACCTGTTGGCAACACTGTCGAAGACACGTGGACCGCGTTGATGAGCGGTCGCAGTGGCGCTGACTACATCAAGAAGTTTGATGCAGAGCGGTTCTCCGTCAGGTTTGCCTGCGAAGTAAAGAACTTTGACCCGCTGACATTCATCGCTAAGAAAGAGGCGCGCAAGATGGGCGCCTTTATTCATTACGCGATTGCAGCATCGATCGAAGCGGTCGCCGATAGCGGCATTCAAATGTCGCCGGAAGGAAAGTTTCAGGACGATATCGCGGAAAACGCCGGCACATACATCAGCAGCGGCATCGGCGACTTCTGGGCCATCGAACGCGAGCACTCGAAACTGCTCGACGATGGACCAGATCGCGTCTCGCCCTTCTTTATCGTCTCGGCGATCGTGAATCTCGCTGCCGGCCAGGTCTCGATTCGTTTTGGAGCCAAAGGACCAAACTCAGCCACAGCGACCGCCTGTTCCGCGGGCGCTCACGCGATTGGCGACAGTTTCAAGATCATTCAACGCGGCGACGCGGACCTGATGATCTGCGGCGGCGCTGAGTCGGCCATCACGCCGATGGCCGTCGCGGGTTTTTCGGCGATGCGTGCACTCTCGACAAACAACGACGATCCGCAACACGCGTCGCGTCCGTTTGAAAGAGATCGCGACGGTTTTGTGATCGGGGAAGGCGCGGGGATCCTGATTCTCGAGGAGTTTGAGCACGCGAAGAAGCGAGGCGCAAAGATCTACGCCGAACTCGTTGGTTATGGCGCCTGTGCCGATGCATTTCATCTGACGATGCCCGACGAAACCGGCTCGGGCGCGCGGCGCGTGATGCAGCGAGCCCTTAAAGACGCCGGCGTCAACCCGGAACAAGTCGGTTACATAAACGCTCACGGAACCTCGACGCCCTATAACGACAAGTTTGAGACGCTCGCGATCAAGAAGACTTTTGGCGCGCATGCTTACAAGCTCGCCGTCAGTTCAACCAAATCAATGACGGGCCACCTGCTCGGCGCCGCCGGCGGAATCGAAAGCGTGTTCAGTGTGTTGACGCTGCATCGCAACGTCATAGCGCCGACGATTAACTACGTGAATCCCGATCCGGATTGTGACCTCGATTACGTTCCTAATGAACCTCGCGAAGCAAGAGTTGATTACGTGCTTTCAAACAGCTTCGGGTTCGGAGGCACGAACGCGGCGTTGTTGTTCAAGAGGTACGAAGATTAATGAAGATCATTGTAATGATGAAGCAGGTCGCGAATAAAGACGCGATCCTCCGGATTAATAAAGACGCGACCTGGATCGAGGAGGGCGATCTCTCATTCGAGGTCAGCGAGTCAGACGGGTATGCGCTTGAAGAAGCTTTGCGCGTGCGCGAGAAGCTGGGCGGCGAAGTAGTTGTTTGTTCGATGGGACCACAGCGCGTGAAGAGTGTGATTAAAGACGCACTCGCGCGTGGCGCGGACCGGGCGATTCACGTGGTCGGTGACAATCTCGCGCATCTCACGCCGTACGCGGCTGCGAGTGTGCTTGCTGACGCGATTCGCAACGAGAAACCCGATCTGATCATGACCGGGTTGCAGTCAG
>JBKPJP010000158.1:0-8884 GCA_046730735.1 Acidobacteriota bacterium
GTGAATCAAACGATCGAGATTAGGAGCGGCACTCTTCTGCTTAACGACCGCTGCACGAGCGTTCACGTCTGAATCCTGTTTTCGTTCCTGTTTTGCTGTTGACTGTTTAGCCACCGTATTTCCTCACAATAATTGCACCAAACAAAAGATGGAGCCCGCCAAAACCGGCGGCCATGAACCAGTTGGTCCATGCCGGGTAACTGAACAGCGCGATCGCGCCGAGCACCATGAAACACAATCCCATTGCGGGCACTGCGCGAACGGAAAACATGCCACCAGTGATCACGCCTGTGCCATAGAGCAACAACCAAACACCGGGAATGACATGCGGCACACCGGCCTGGGCGAGTACGAGTGTTAACAAGCCGCCGGCGATGACCGGAGGCGCGAGACTAAACACGGCTTTGCGGCCTGAGCCGGAGAATAATGATGTGTGGGTGGCGCGAGCCTTGCGATCCATGGACCAGCCGGCAATCAAAAGCGAGATGAAGCCTTCGGCGAGCCAGATATAGATCCAGGATTTGAAATTAGGTTGTTTAGCGGCGATAACACTGGCGACGAGGGCAGTGGCGCCGATGGCCATCTCGCCGCGACCGGAGATGCCAGTGAAAGGCGTGGCGCGCTCCATGGTCTCACGTATGTAGCGAAGATTATCGATCGCACGGTCATGAAGAGCGGGTACAGGCTCCATGCGCAGCATCTTACGCCCGCGTGCGGAATTCTGTCAAGTACTTTATTTCGTAAAGAAGATTTGTACACGGATGACGCGGATGGATACGGATTAAATCCGTCTTTATCCGTCTAATCCGTGGTTAAGGCTTGGGCCACGAGTTCGGACTGTTCGCGTTGATGAATACTGTACGACCCCGTCGCCGGGCTGGCGGAGGCGGAGCGCCCGACGTAGCGCGGGCGTTCGCAGTTGGGCAGCAGGTTCTCGAGGCGGTCCTGAACAAACGTCCAGCCACCCATGTTCTGCGGCTCTTCCTGCGCCCACACGATCTCATTCGCGTTCGGATAGCTCGCAAGCATTTCGCGAATACGCTTCAACGGGAACGGATAGATCTGCTCGAGCCGCACTATCGCCACCCGTCGATCGTCGCTCTTCCTGCGCGCGTCGGCGAGATCGTAAAAGACTTTGCCGCTGCACAACACAATCCTCTTCACCGCCTCACGATCGCCGATCTCCGCATCGTCAATCAGCGGCTGAAAACCTCCGTTGCTGAGATCGTCAATCGACGATGATGCGGCAGGCAAACGAAGCAGGCTCTTGGGCGTCATGACAATCAGCGGTCGCTCCATGCCGGGCCGGACCTGTCGTCGCAGCAGATGAAAATACTGCGCCGGCGTCGTCGGATAACAAACCTGCAGGTTATTCTCTGCGCAGAGTTGTAGATATCTCTCGAGTCTGGCGCTCGAGTGTTCCGGTCCCTGTCCTTCGTAGCCGTGCGGCAACAACATCACGAGTCGTGAACGCTGTTTCCACTTATCCTCCGAAGCGGCGATGTATTGATCGATGATCGTCTGCGCGCCATTACCAAAATCACCAAACTGCGCTTCCCACAGCACCAGCGCATTCTGCGCAACCACTGTGTAGCCGTACTCAAATCCCAGCACGCCTTCCTCAGACAGCGAACTGTCGTACACATCAAAACGCGCATCGGGATTCGACTCGGATCGCAACTCCGCGAGTGGCGCCCACGCCTTGCCTGTCTGCGTGTCGAAAAGAACAGCATGACGCTGGCTGAACGTGCCGCGACCTGAATCCTGTCCACTCAAACGCACGCGATTGCCTTCGAGCACGAGCGATCCAAACGCCACGGCCTCGGCAAACGCCCAATCAAGCGGCGCGCTGCCGTCGCCCATCTTCGCGCGTCGCGCGAGTTGGCCCACCATCTTCGGATTCACGTGGAACCCTTCGGGCACGACCGCGATCTTGTGCGCGATGCTTCTGATCGTTTCCGCTGGAACTCCGGTCGGAACCACTTCGGAGCCGTCCATCTCCTCCACGCGCGACTGCGACTGCGCCGGTTCTTCAGCGACCTTTCGCTTCGCGTTTGCCAACGCTTCTTCGTAACGGCGGACACGTTCGTCGATCAGGTTCTTGACTTCTTCCTCAGTAATCACGCCTTCATTGATCAGCCGCTTGGCGTAGACCGTGCGCACGCCTGGATGCGCCTTAACACGCGCGTACATGAGTGGTTGCGTGTAGCTCGGTTCGTCAGTCTCGTTGTGACCGAGCCGGCGAAAACCGATCAGGTCGAGCACGACGTCCTTGTTGAACTCCTGGCGGTAATCGAGCGCGATCTGTAGAACACGATACGCCGCTTCGGGATCGTCGCCGTTGATGTGGAAGATCGGCAACTGCGTCATGCGAGCGACGTCGGTTGAGTAGATCGTCGAGCGGCCGGCCTCGGGAGAAGTCGTGAATCCGATTTGATTGTTGATGATGATATGAATCGTGCCGCCGGTCCGATAACCTTTCAAGCCGGCGAGATTCAACGTCTCCATCACGATGCCCTGACCGGCAAAAGCCGCGTCGCCGTGCAATAGCACAGGCAATGCGAGATCGATGACCTGTTCGCGCGTGGCGCCGCGACTCATCCTCTCGTCCTGTGTCGCGCGGACCATGCCTTCAACCACGGGATCGACTGCCTCGAGGTGACTGGGATTAGGTGAAAGCGACAAATAAACTTTGCGACCATCTTCGAGCACGCGTTCGCCGGTGGCGCCCTGATGATATTTCACGTCGCCTTCGTCTGCTGGAAACTCTGGATGCACCGAGCCTTCAAAAGCCGCGAAGATCCGTTCGCACAGATTACCGATCACATTCGCGAGCACGTTCAAACGTCCACGATGGGCCATGCCAAACGTGATCGACTCCACGCCACGTGCGGCGGCGCCGTCGATCAGCCGGTCGAGCAACGGAATGATCGTTTCGCAACCTTCGAGTGAAAATCGTTTCTGGCCCAGATACTTTGTGTGCAGAAAACGTTCAAACTGTTCCGCCGAGATTAGTTTCCAGAGCAGACGTTTTTTGACTTCGACCGGAATCGGTTCGGGCTCGACAAACTGGCGCCGGATCTGTTCGCGAATCCACTGCTTCTCTTCTTTGCTTTGGATATGTCGATACTCGATGCCGACCTTGCCGCAGTAAGCACGTTGAAGGACGTCGAGAATCTCTCGAAGCGTCATGCTCTCGCGGTTGGCGAGTCCATCAGTGATGAACACTCGATCGAGGTCCCAGATCGTCAGGCCATAGTTCTCGATGTCGAGCTCGGGGTGATAAAGAATCGGGAGTGCGTGCAGCGGATCGGTGTCGGCGATCAAGTGACCACGCACGCGATACGCATTGATCAACTCGATGACGCGAGCCTCTTTTAACGTTTGCTCGTGTACCTGGTCGCCCGGAAGAAAGAACGGATTGCGATCGATGTTCCAGCGCAAGGGCGCGTGCGGAATACCGAGATCGAGAAAGATGCCTTTGTAAAAGTCGTGCTTGCCGATCAGAAACTCGTGGACGCGCGCGAGAAAAGCACCCGACTCCGCGCCCTGAATGATACGGTGATCGTAAGTGCTGCTGATCGCAATCGCCTTGCTGATGCCGAGTTGTGAAAGCGCTTCCGGCGCCATTGCCTGGTACTCTGCCGGATACTCAATCGCACCGGTGGCGATGATTACTGACTGGCCTTCCATCAAACGCGGAACCGACGCGACGGTGCCGATCGTGCCCGGATTGGTTAGAGAGATAGTCGTGCCCTGAAAATCCGGGATCTGGAGTTTGCCTTCGCGCGCTCGTTTGATGACGTCGTCGTAGGCGGTCAGAAACTCAGAAAAGCTGAGAGTGTTTGCGTTCTTGATATTCGGAACGAGCAACGTGCGCGAGCCGTCTTTCTTCGTCAGATCGACGGCGACACCAAGATTGACCCCGGTTCGTTTTATGCGCGTGGGTGTACCTTCAACTTCAGCGTAGCCATCGTTGAGTTGTGGAAACGTGTCGAGCGCGCGCAAGATGGCCCAGGCGATCAGGTGTGTGTACGAAGCTTTGCCACGGTCGTTCTCTGCGAGATGCTGGTTGATGATGCGCCGGTTTTCATCCAGTAGCTTGACCGGGATTCTTCGTTCGGAAGTGGCGGTCGGCACGGAGAGACTTCTCTCCATGTTTTCGACGATCTTCAGTGCCGGGCCGCGGATGGGAATCACTTCGCCTTCGGGTTGCAGCGCGGGTGTCGATGCTGGTTTTGGTTCGGGAGCCGGCGCTGCCGCAGCGGGAGTGACCTGTTGGGCGGTCACTGTAGGCCTTGCGCCGTTGCCGTCGCCGATAAGTTCTGTGAAATAGGAGCGCCACGAGTCGTCGACGAGCTCGGGATTGCTGCGGAACCGTTGGAGCAGACCCTCGACGTAGGTGGCGTTGGCGCCGAATTCTTCGGCAATAACTTGCGATAAATCGGGTTTATTTTGCTGACTCAACTTGTAACCTCGGTGAGTCAAGACTATCACTCTGAAGAGGTTTTTTCACGCAAGGGCGCATGAGTTTACGCAAAGGCGCCAAAGAAAGCCTCCTTTGCGTCTTTGCGTGTTCCTTTGCGCCGTTGCGTGAAACTATCTCTCAATCAAAAACAGAAACTCTCGATTCTTTTCCTCCGCGTCGCGCACCCACTCGTGCGTCCAGCGCATGCCGCCCATAACGTTGCGCTTGTAGTCAATTTCGACGACTTCGAGCAGTTTGCCGGAGCTTCTGATCACGTCGTTCAGCTCTTCCGCCGTGGCTCGACCACCCGAGCTGTAAGACAGAATGATGTGCTTCGACTTTGTCTGTTTTAATAGTCGTTCGATCGCTTCGACTACTACAAAACGACCCGCTTCGTTTCTGCGAAAGTCCTCGAACACGGATGCGCTTAGCGTGTCGGACGTATCGGCGCGACGCTTCGCTTTGCCGAAAACCTCGGGTTTGTCAAAGAGGCAGATTGAAGTCCAGAGGTGATAGTAAGCTGCGTAACGGATACGCGACGGCGGCATCTTGTCGTTGTTCGATCCGTACGGCGGATCGTAGTACGCCAGATCCGCGTCGATCGCGGAGACGAGATCGAAAATATCCGCTTGATGGACCACATGCTCTTTAATCTTCGGAATTATCCGTGGCAATCTGAGTTTCATCTGCCGGTGAGAACGCGGTGACCACTCGCTCAGGTACGACGCGTAATGTCCGATGGTACTGTCAACTTCATCCATCGCAAGTATCAGGCCTGTCAACGCTACTGCCTTTTCATGACCACTAAGCCGTTCGATCTCTTCGCGGATCGCGTCGAGCTTGAGTGTGTTGTGTCGTTGCCAGGGCTTCTTTAAGCCGTCTGCGCTTCCGTAGTGCTCGGTGAACCAACCGTCGCGCCCGGGTAACGCATTGAGATGATCGATGAGATCCTTGTAGTGCTCACGCGGAAACGGGCTCAACAGGTAACACTCGGCAAACACTCTGGACCACGCGGCGATATCATTTGCAATGACTCGATACCCCGCCTGGGCAAACGCCTGAGAGACGCGCGTCGTGCCCGAGAAGCCATCGAACACCGTTTGCGGTTGCACTTTTTGAGCGAGACTAAGTATGTGAGGCACAAGTTTCAATTTTGAGCCTGCATACTTGATGCCTTCGGTGGTAATCTCTGCGTACTTCTGCATCTGGCCCCAAAACAATGAAGAAAAAAACTAAAAAACCACGAGCGAATGAAGCAAACATCGCCAGACGAAATTTCGTCAAGAGCTTGCCGGCGCTCGGCGCCGCCGGCCTCGCAGCGTCGAAGCTGCCACTCGATGCTCTCGCACAAACGCCATCGCCATCGCCGTCGCCAAGTCCATCACCAACTCCCGCGTTGCGCATCACTAAGGAGATGATGCACCAGGCTGAGAAATTGATCGGCATCGAACTCACCGACGCGCAGGAAGCGATGGCGCTCGGCGGCGTCAATCGCAACCTCGACTCGTACGAGACGATTCGGAAGATCGACATACCGCTCGACACCGAGCCGGCAATCACTTTTCATCCGGCGCGCGCGCGGAAAGAGCTCTACACGGCCAAAACCAAGTTCCGTTTTGGCAAGGTTGACGTGCCGCAGTTTAAGACTGTCGAGGATCTTGCGTTTGCGACCGTTCCGCAACTCGCCGAATTGATTCGCACGCGACGAATCTCGTCAACCGAACTGACGAAGATGTACCTGGCGCGACTGAAGAAATTTGGGGACAAACTGCTTTGCGTTGTGACGCTCACCGAGGATTTGGCGCTGAAGCAGGCGGCTGCGGCGGACGCAGACATCAAGCGCGGCAAGTATCGTGGTCCATTGCACGGGATTCCGTGGGGCGCGAAAGATCTGTTTGCAACGAAGGGAATCAAAACGACGTGGGGTGCCGAGCCGTATCGCGATCAGGTAATTGATTACGACTCGACTGTCGTCGAACGCTTGAATGAAGCGGGCGCAGTGCTGGTGGCCAAGTTGTCGATGGGCGCACTCGCACAGGGAGCGCGTTGGTTTGCCGGCGTCACGCGCAATCCGTGGCAACCGGAAGAGGCACAAACAGGTTCGAGCGGGTCTTCGGCGGGTCCGGCGGCGGCAACTGCCGCGGGTTTGGTGGGATTCTCGATCGGAACGGAGACGCTCGGTTCGATCGTCTCGCCGTCGTCACGCTGCGGTGTTACCGGCCTGCGACCGACGTACGGTCGCGTGAGTCGTTACGGTGCGATGGGACTGAGTTGGACCATGGACAAGATTGGTCCGATTTGTCGTGGCGTTGAAGATTGCGCCGCGGCCCTCAACGCCATTTACGGTCCGGACGGCAAAGACATCACTGTCGGCGACGCGCCGTTCAACTGGAACGCGGATACGAACATCAGCACGCTGCGAATCGGTTATCTCAAGACCGAGTTTGATGGTCCAACTCAGCCTCCGACAAGCGAACAACAACGAACGCAAGCGGAACAACGGCGCGCGCTTTACAAGACCGCGCTCGAGGTGTTGGAAAAAGCCGGCGCGAAACTGACGCCGATCGAACTGCCAAAACTTCCGGCCGGTGCGTTGAGATTTATCCTGACAGCGGAAGCGGCGGCGGCGTTTGACGACATCACTCGTGATGGGCGCGTGAATCAGTTGTCGGGGCAGTCGCCGGGCGATTGGCCGAATACGTTTCGTACCGCGCGGTTTATTCCGGCGGTTGAGTACCTGCGCGCGCAGCGTGCTCGCACTTTGCTGATACGCGACATGGAGAAGCTGATGTCGCAGTGGGATGTGTTTGTAAGTCCGGCGCCGGGGAGTGCGAGTTTGCTGGTGACGAACCTGACGGGAAATCCGGCGGTGGTGCTGCCGTGCGGCTTCGTTAACAATTTACCGATAGCCATCATGTTCACCGGAGGTGTTTACGACGAGGTGTCGCCGCTGCGTGTGGCGCTGGCGTTTGAGCGCGGGACGAGGTGGCACGAGATGC
Source organism: Acidobacteriota bacterium (assembly GCA_046730735.1). GTDB lineage: Bacteria > Acidobacteriota > Blastocatellia > Pyrinomonadales > Pyrinomonadaceae > PSRF01. Next base: position 7,468 of record JBKPJP010000158.1, read on the forward strand.
ATCCAAAGATGGATGCCACGGATTAACGCGGATGCTACGCAGAACGGATCGGGAGCGTGAGTTCGAAAGATGCGCCCTGGCCGGGAGTACTACGGACGTTGACCGTGCCGCCGAGGTCTTCCGCGGTGGTTTTGACGACGTCGAGGCCGACGCCGCGACCGGAGAGCTCCGAGACTTCGCGGGCGGTTGAAAAGCCGGGCTCGAATATCTTTTCGAGCAATGAGGGATCGATACCGCCGCCGTCATCAGTGACTGTGATTGAGATCTGATCGTTACGTTGAGCGATTTCGATGGTCACTCTGCCGCGCGTTTCAATACCGTGATCGACTGCGTTACGCACCAGGTGCAGTAGCGGGTCGGCGACTAGTTGATTCAGTAGCGACGCGTCGCCTCTGACTTCAAAGTCAACGTGTTTACCTGACGCCTTGGCCGCGGCCTCACCCGCACGCAGTGCCTGCGCCAACACATCGTCGACCTGAATCGTTCTGAGTTCAGCGGCAAACTTCTGGAACGCGGGTTCGACTGCTGATATCACGAAGGCGTTTGTAGTTGTTGACGCCGAGACCTCCTCGAATGTCACAGCCGGAATGTCTGGTGATTGTGTTGCTGCATACAGAATTCTGAAGTTGACCTTGCCCGGGCGCTCGTTATCGACACTCGGTTCTGTAGAGATCACCTCTCCGGTCTTACTCAGCGTCTCTTTCAAACTCTGAAACTGTCGCTCGAAATCCCCAGCGTCCAAATCTGTCTGCACGAGAAACAATCTCGCGCCTTCCGCGAGCGGCTGTTTGCGCAGTGTGTGCAGCACGTTTTCGAATTCGTGAGCGGCGGCGGCGAGAGTGGTTAATCCGTTTGCGGAAGCGCTGGCTTTGAGACTGTGGACGCTACGGAAGAGCGTATCGAGAAGTTTGCGCGCTTGCGGGCCGTTGCCGGCGGCCTGGCGCAGTTGTTCCATCGTCGTGAGTATTTCTTCAGGAGTCGGTATCTTCGACCTCCGGCTGCACGTTCTTTTGTGGTTGTTGTTCGTCGAGGTCGCGTTTGATGGCGTCGAGTATGCCGTTGATGAACTGCGTGGCCTCGTAAGTCGAGAAGCGACGCGCAATCTCGAGTGCCTCGTTGATGGCTACGGTGCGTGGTGTCGGTTCGTAAAGAAACTCATAGACGGCGAGACGCAGGATGTTGCGATCAACGACTGCCATGCGCGAGATGCGCCAGTGTTCGGCGCGCGAGCGGATGCGTTCATCGAGCAGCTCGAGGTTTGAAAGAGTTCGGGCAGCGAGCCGGGTAGCGAATTCTCGCGCAGTCTCGTCGAGATCCGATTCCCCAAGCTCAGCCCAGTAGCTGCGCACGACTTCGTCCGCAGACATTTCGGCAACATCAGCCGCAAAGAGCATTTGCAAGGCACATTCACGCGCCT